>DAIDKT010000103.1 GCA_027449905.1 Legionellales bacterium | reverse complement strand
TTGCTTGCATCATCATTTTTAAAAAAAACACGAAAAACTGTGTCAAGAACTATTTGATCTTTTTAATGAAAAATCCTTGTTATTTCTTTATGCATCACCGCAAACCGACCCGAAGGGGCGGATTGTGGTGAATGGTTACTTAATCGTTATGTGTTTCGGGAATGCAGGTTACAGAGTTACGTTACTAAAAGAATAGTCACCCGTATTTATGTCACCAAAACACTCTATATCATTGGAGAGTAGCTGCTTAAGCTGAGTGACAGCTGTTTGTATTTCGGTTTGAAATTTCTCAGCCGATACTTTGGGGGGCTTCAAAAAATGAACCAACGTAATTTCTAACAGAAGCAAAACAAAGCGGAATTCCTAAGGGTATAACAGCAAGAAATCCTACAACAACCCCACAAGCAGCCATCAAGACAGAATAAGCTTTATTTTTAAGCTCTTGGGTTTGCAGTTTTTTCACAAGACTATTTACTTCCGCTTCATACATTGCATTAACCTCTTCGGGAGTAAATGCTTTTGGCTGTCTGCGCTCATCAAACTGTCTGCGCTCATCAAACATTATTTTTTCTAATTTCTTTCGAACATTGCGCTCAAATGCAACCAATGCAGACCATTCTTTGCTTAAGTCATCAGAAAAAGGGGCAACTGACTTTAAATTATCAACTGCAACTTCAATAATCGCTTTACAGCCACCAAATGCTGGCATGCGAGACCAAGTATAATTACCTGTAAATTCTTCTCTGCGTTTCAATGTCATAAAAATCTCCACTTTTCATTGAGTAGAGTGATTGTATCATAAACCCAAATATATGGTCAAATTTAGATCACTCATTGTAGCGAATGCCTATTCATCAGTTGGCATTGATTTCAAAATAGATGTGGATTCTATCCGTGGTCCAAGTAGGGATCCCTGTGCCAAAAAAATCTTGGTCCTCTGTCCAGATTGGGCAGTTTAGTGTTAAAGCAGTTGCGACAATAGGCCAATCTCGAATGTCACGGCTTTTTATCCGAAGACGCGCATCATCTGCTAATGGTTTGTAAACATTTTCATCCACAACATGAAGAAGGCACTCAAGACCAGAAAGCAACGCTAACGCTGGTTGTAGCGGTAGCTCTCGTTTCTCAAAGAGTATGGGCAGGTATTTTTGAGCGTCTGCCATGCATACATCTGGCGTAAAAAAATCGATTGTACCGGCATGTACCATTAACAATTCTCTTACTCGAGTGCCAAGTACGGCACGAATGAGGATATTTGCATCTAATACCAACACACTGGATGACATTATTCTTTCTCATCTTTCAAGGCGCGATATTCTTGAAATAACTCATCTTCTGTAATGCCATGTGAAGCAAGCAGTTTTTCAAGTGCTACAGCGGCCTGCTTTAGGGTATCTAACTCAGCTTGCTCTATGTGATGACGAGTGGGGATATAGTAACCAACCGTCTCACCATGCCGCGTAATGGCTACCGGCACTGAAGTCAATACGTATTGAGGCAGGTGTGCGCGGAACTCTCGCATACCGACTTTTAAAACATTCGTACTCATAAACAATCCCATTGTGTACACATAAGTACACAATAGCAATAATTATCACTTTTGTCAAAAATGCTCGGAAATAATTTGCGCTAAAGCTCTTTTGCATTGTGTGAGCTGTTGGCTTAGTTTTCTTACATCGGCAGAGCGTCCTCCGTGTTTGTAAGCGTTCATTTTACTGATATTTTTCCCTTCAGTTGTTCTCACACCGGCGGACTGCCACGGTTTCCAGTTCTGAATCATCTGAGATTGGCGAAGTCGTCGTTCTGGGGTCCAGCCATGGCTCATGATTAATCTCCAATAATTCGTTTGCAACTTTTTTAGAATTTTCAAAATCTTTCGTTTCAGCTGGCGGAGCATTGTTTACTTGCTGATTTAGCGCATTGTTCTGCTGCTGAATAAACATGGTTCTGCGCGGATTTTTTATTTCGGCCAAGGCCATTAATGTTTTTCTGGATTGATTTTGTGCTCGAAAAGCGATGTTTGAGTATATTTCAATGTGATCCATCATGCGACAGTCAGCCAACTGGCCCAATGCATCATAAAAGATATAGTCCAACGTTTTTGCGTGGGTGTATAGCATTTCTTCAACCTCCTTAATATCGCCATCTGTAATTTTTTTGACACCATCCATAAAACCCTGCATGAGCGTGGAAACATCAAGTAAAGTGCTTCGGCCATGCAGTCTGTCTATCGCTAACGTAGCTTTTGCAAGACAATTTACTTGGATTTTTGATCTGTTCTCCGCATGTTTTGCTTTTTTGGACTCTTCTTCTTTTATGTTCATTTTCAGCCTCATTTAATGTGTGACATGTATAAGCATGGAATTATCCTCGGCGCACGTCTCGTTAACCAAAGTTTTTATACTCTATTTTGTTGGTTAAAAAAGCCACTTTTCCTACATTCTTTTTCATCACGATAATTTTGCTTGCGCTCAATCTTCTTTTAAAATTTAATTGGTTAACCGGTGAAAATCCTCCATCCTGGCAAAACATTTTATATTGAAAATAGAGTTCTTTTATGGTTTCAAAATGAGCAGGGTGCGGAAAATAGCCCTCTTCTTCGAGAAACATTTTTACGCTATCAGATTCTTTTTCATATTGCTCTCTTGCCAGTCTGACAACCTCGGACTCTGTGAAGTTTTTTTGTTTTAATAAACGCTCAAGCCCCTGTAGAACCCAGTTAAATACCCCGGATAATTCGTTTGTAATAATTTTCTGGGCCAACTGCTTATCTTGCTCAGCCTCTGGAATTGTGACTTGAAACGGTATGATTAAAAATCGCCTGAAATAAGCCTCCGTATGTTCAACGTCTTTAGGTAATTCATTGCAGTTGAAGATAAGTTTTGCGTAATGCGTCAGTGTAAACGGCCTACCATAGGGCAGCCGAGCTTCAACTGGCTCGCCACTCACTAGTTGTTTAAAGATTGAAGCAACAAGCTTGCCGTTTATTTCACTAGCGTAATTGACGAGTTTATTTGCAATCATCGCTCTAAAATAACCGTTTTCATTGGTTAAACTCTGCAAAGAAAATTCAGAAGTATTTTGTTCACCCAAAAGACTCCTTACGATTTCATAGAACACAGATTTACCATTGGCTCCTGAGCCATATAACAGTAAGGCTTTTTCCAATTTCAAAGTGCTTGTTCGGACAAATACGTATCCCAAATACTCCGCTAGAATGTCTTGCAAGGCTTGCTCAGGCAGTACTTTATTGAGGTATGCGAAAAAGAGTGGTGCACCTGCTTCAGGACTGTACTCAAACGGCAATTGATAAGTCATAAAATCACTGCGCTCAAATGATTTCAATTTGTTACCGATTGGCGTCACCTCAAACGTACCATTTTTTAAGTTGATATTGATAACGTCTTGAGGTAGCTCTGGCTTAGGTAAATTTGCTGCTGCCATGAATTGCTTATATAGCTGGTCTTTGAAGTTGAAGTGCTGTGCATCTACACCTAACATCCCCATTTTCTCAGCGGCATCGCCTAAGAAAGTTTTCAGTTCTTCAATTTCAAGCAAACTCCAATATTCGCCATTAAAAAAGTAAATAAAATCATGCTGCTTACAAAGCCCCCAATTATTGTCTTTTGCAAGCATTAAAATTTGATTGATGATAATGACTTGAATGTGCCTATTCTTGGGCTTTTCATTTTCAGGAATATCAACAAATTCTCTGAAATTAATGGGGGTGATTTTATTCATAAGTCGAGATAAAATTTCGCAATGTTCCGCTGATTGCACGATTGTTTTGGACAGTAGTTGCTGCTTAATAGCCTCTAGTGCGCCACTTCTATCCAATCCATTTTCCATTAGGTGAACAAACAGATCATTTGTATCTGTAGGTGGCTTGGGTAATGCCGCCAATTGTTTATCCGTTAATTCCAATGCACTGAAGTCGGGCAACATATATTGAATATTGCTAACCACGTTACACGCTTTCTTGGCTGCTTTTAATCCAGCATGCCGTCGCTCAGGATTATCATGCCACTTATCATCATCTGCAACGATGAGTAACTTTGCATCAGGGTATTGCTGCCTCAGTATTTTAGCGATATTTATCAGTCCATTACAATTAAAGGTGATGGCGGTTGGGTAGCCAGTGGCTTCGTAGATGGTGAAAGCGGTTGAAGCGCCTTCTGCGAGAAGAATAGTGCCTTCTTGTTCGGTGGGTTCGCCAATAAGACAGTAGGTATTACTTCGCTGCCCTCCTTGCAATGGGCGTTTCTGATATTTGTTTTCTTTCTTGTCAAAGTAGATTCTTTCTAGATTAACCAGTTCGTTGTTTATGTTGTGACAGGGAATCAGTAGCGTGCCTCTGTAACATTCTGCCATTTTGGTGTGTTCATTCTCATGAATAACCACTCGTGCCCCGTAATTATTCACTTGCTTTGCGCGCAAGTAATCATGCTCTTGTGCATGAGCTTCATTTGCATTGACGAACACTGTTTTAGCTAATGCTGCTACCTTAGCGTAAGATTGTTGAAGTTCAATTTCATCCGCCTGACGTTGGTCAGCCAAGCGTTTTTTATGCTTTTGCCATTCCTGTGGAGAAACTTCTTGTTTTTGTTTTGAGCAAAAATCAGCTTCTAAATCGCAATGCCAGCATTTAAGATACCCTGATGGAATGCCGTCAGCATAAAATTTATAGCGAGCATCTGTTCTGCTGCCATGTGGACATTTCAAATAATGAAATTGACTTGAATCCACATTGATTGTGCCATCTAATGGATGTCCATTTGTGGCGAGAAAATCTAAAAACAATTGCTCGGGAGATGCTGAGTATGAAGAAGTCATCATAGCGCCCTCCCATTTTTGTTTAATTGTCTAAAAACAGGGTTCGACTGGATTGGCTCAATATCATCTTTGTTTTTCGCGTAATTTTGTTTAAAATCCTGAGTAGAAGATTTTTCTGAATCATCTTTTTGGCAGGCCATTGTTAGAGTCAATGGCCTTTTATTGAAGTCATTCATTATTTTGCCTCCTGTTGTGCATTTGAGCGCTCTTGCAGCCATTGATGGATCTCATCACTTCGCCAGCCGACACTATTCTCGCCAATGTTGATTCGCTTAGGAAAAGCGTTTTTTGCTTCCCATCTGTCTAATGATGAACGCGACACTTTGAGTAGTTTTTGTAAATCTTGAAAACGCAAGATGTGAGGTATTGCACTTGTCATATTTTTTCTCCTATGTGAGCAATGAATGCGGATGCGTATACAACAAGCAGCTTCCGCATCCATTTAGACTATCAACAGGAGTATGTAGTACGTAAATTTATAAGATTTTCTTGCAAATAACTGCGCCTTAACCACGTATAAAAACGTATAAACGCGTAAGTCACGTATGATTCACGTGTAATTCACGTAAAATAAGTTTCAGCTGTTCGTGCTGCAATTGATTTGAATTTCCCTAGAGACGTACCATCATTTTGTACAGGTTTATAGTAAATGTCGTATTTAGGGTTTCCATGTTTGCTGACTCCACGTACTAGGGCGACATGTTTAATATCATCATGTGTATTATCGCTATTATCGTCGTTGACGTTTTTGAGATAATCTCCCTTGCTGTTAAAAACATATTGCTCCTCTTCCATGGTTTTCAAATAATCGCCAAAGCTACCAGCATTTAAATAGGCTTTTGCATACTCTTTAAACAATGGGTGCTGTTTGGCGCGACTTCTTTTTTGTTTCGGTTCTTTTTGCGTCGTAACATCAGGAATGCTTTCTTGTGGGGGTGCCATAACACCCTCCGTTGAACGCAACTTGGAAGCATGATAATCGAATATCATGGCGTCAATATCCTTTTCTAAATGAAGCGTGCTTTTCATTTGAAAGACATTTGACGATTTATTGGCTCCGTACTCGTCAACTTGAATGCATGATTTGATATATCGCTCCATATGGTACTTGGCTTCAATATCCGTCGCCTGCACTTTCAGTCCGCTGAAGATGTCACTTTTTATATGAATTACATCTCCATTCAATAGCGCCTCAACTGTATTTTGCGTTAATCGCTCTACGCCTGGATAACGGCACGTATAAGAAGGGTTACCGCAATTAGGGACACGATAGTAATCGATACTCTGTTTCGAAAATTGTCTCATCTGCTGGCAAATGATGGTTGCTTCGTCGGCTACTTGCAAATAAAGGGCGTGCTTACCTTGTTTTGCAGAAATAGTTATCAGCGATAGAGGGCATTCATTTTTTTCCAAGCGCTTGATTGCTTCTGAGTGAGTCAAAAAAATGGTGTTGGGAGCACAATTGGTTTTATCCTGCATTCCCGAAACACATAACGATTAAATATAATTTAACACCAATCTAATCAATAATTACACATTACAATCCACCTAAAATCACCTCACATCTAAAGCTCCACTTACCTACAAATCAGTCTGACAAAGGGTTTTCC
>DAIDKT010000102.1 GCA_027449905.1 Legionellales bacterium | reverse complement strand
CTCGCAACAGATCATGCAAGATCATAAAGCGTAAAATATATTTTTTGTGATGGACTCCACAATGATCGCGTCATATAAGCCATGCCATGAACCCGAAAAAACCCATGTTATGATAAAACTTCTGATTAACACAGGGTTGAGTAAGATTGAACGCCGCTACTATCTTAAATTTTCCAGAAGATGATTTACTTGCTTTGTCAAAGCAGGAATTAATTCTTATGGTAGCTGCATTGCGCGCTAAACTTTCATGTGTGCAAACAGAAAGCTCAAAAATCATTGCAGATTTACAGGAAAAGTTAGCTCAACGTGAAGCCGAACTTGAAAAACTAACCAAAGTGAATATCAACATCACGGCCAACCAACCTTCATCGAAACAGCCTGAATTCAATAAAGATACAGGCATTGATCCAAAAAAGAAAAAGCGTAAGAAGAAGCGCAAAGGTAGACCCGGTGCAGGTAACCGTACAAAACCGGTACCAGATGAGATAAACCAAAATCCACTGACGAGTTGTCCCGATTGCCAGACTGACCTAACAACACAACCCATAGTTGAAAACAGTAGCCGTATTATTGAGGACATTCCACCCATCCCTGAAAAAACCATTGTTTCAGAGGAGGTTCAGGAACGAAAATGGTGTCCCACTTGCGCAAAAGTGGTTTCATCCGTATCTGAAGCGGCATTACCACGCTCTGACATTGGGCTACGCGCATTATGTTTGATTGCCTATCTTTGGGTTGTTTCCGCATTATCTTTGCCAAGCATTGCCACTTTCTTAAACTCTTTCTTTCGCTTAAAGGTATCAACAGCTGGCTTATCTAAGATGATGATTCGTCTTGGCAATATCCTAGCGCCAATACACGAAGAAATCCTCAATGACATCAAGAATGGAACCATTATTTTTGCCGATGAAACAGGATGGCGTGTAAAAGGGATTTTATGGTGGCTATGGATCTTTGCCAATAAACGCTCAGCCTACTATTGGCCAGACAGAAAACGTAGTAGTGCTGTTGTTGCCAAAATATTGGGCGACCTATTTTCTGGTGTCTTGGTCACCGATGCATGGTATGCTTACATGAAAATTATTTGCGCGAAGCAAACGTGTATGGCGCATATATTACGCAAAATACGAAAATTTAGAGACGCTTACCCTGAGTATTACTGCATCGTACAGTTTTATCAAAAATTACGTCGCATTTTGGCTGATGGTGAGCGGCTTCAATCGGCACGAAAGGAATTAGGAGAAGAGGTTTTTATGTGGCGCTTGGCTCTGCTAAAACTACGCCTGAAAAAACTACTGGAGTGGCCAGAACCTATCGACATCCTTAAAGATATAATTGCCAAAGTTGCTCGTCAGCAAGATTATATTTTAACCTTTGTTGAGCATGATGGCGTACCAAACCATAATAATTATGGTGAATACATTATCAAAAAAGGTATATTAAAACGGAAGGTTTCTGGTGGAAGCATGTCAGAGGAAGGCGTCACCTCTTATGCGATACTTCAATCCATTGCTCAAACCTGCCATCTGAGAGGGCTATCATTTACAGGGTTTCTGACCGCAAGTCTTCTTCAATATATTCGTACTGGAACGCTTTTGCTATTAAGTGAATATGAGCTCCAAATAAGCAGTAAACAAGCATCAAAGAGAGCAGTATAAAAATGACTAAAAAATCAGAAAAGATTTGTGAGCATTGCGGTGGACAAAATATGAAATCACATCCAACAACCTATCCAGTCACCATAGGTGAAAAGCAATTGGCTATCCAACGCGTATGGGTCAGGGAGTGTTTGGATTGTAATACCATGAAGCCAACTAAAGCAGGGCAAGAAAAAATTAATAGGGGTATGTCAGCCTTCATGATGTTAATGTTTCGAACGAACAATATCTAAAGCTACTTCAATTCAGTTTGAACTCACCAGAAACGAAAACTGCTCGCCTGTAAACCATGCTCATTTAATATACCGAGACAGCCACCATCTAAGCTTGGCTGGAAGCCAGTATATTGGGAAACATTTTATCAAATGGCGAGAACAAAATGCCTAATGCCTTTTATAACGCTCCACCCATTCGCCAAGGCAAAGTGCCATCATTAAAATAAAAAAGTAACCAGATCCTGAATAAAACAGTAACGAATCGGATAGATTACCTATCATAAATATCACTAACAAGGCGCAGGCTATAGGCTTCATGGTACTAAGTTGCAAACTGGCCAGAAATAAGCTTATAAAAAAGAACAACAGCGCACCTAAACCTAGCAGGCCAAATTCAGCAGCAACCAACCAATATTGACTATGCGGCTCTAACAACCCCCAACCC
>DAIDKT010000101.1 GCA_027449905.1 Legionellales bacterium | reverse complement strand
AGCAATAATTTTTTTGATTTTTTTATTAAAAAATATTTTGACAGTGAGGTGAGACTATGAGAGATTGAGCATGAAGTTAAGTTTTACAGCGTTAAAAAATTTTCTCCCGCGCTATTTACACACCTTAAATGACTCTCCCGATTGGCATGATGAATATCAAGATACCCAGAATATAGTTTCTATGCCGGGGACTAGCTGCAATATGAGACAGTAAATTCCTATTGATAATAGTTTTTTTTAAAAACCACATTTCTTTTCTAATTTATAAATTATTTTTGTTTCATTTCCCATTCTTCTGTGCCGTCAAACTCTGTACACGACAAAAATGACACTGTCTTTCCCGCGAAGGCGGGAATCTATTTTTTGTGTGGCATAATGCAGCTACCAGCATAGATCCCTGCCTACGCGGGGGCGACAAATTTCTAGCCTTTTATTTTTTGTCGTGTACGAAGGTCGTCAAAGATTAACAATTATTCTTCACACAGTTCTTTTAAGCGGACTTCATTAAATACCTATCACTTTTTTTCATCCCAACTGCAATGAATCTTTGAACTTTGTTCAATCGAAAAAAAGCTTACATAGAATGGCTATGCGCGCCTTTTTTCTCAATCTCAAAGTTCAAATCTTTATCACATTTGTGCGAAAAAAGTGATGGGTATTTAATGAAGTCCGTTTACCACAACATGATAAAAAAATAATCTCTTCTTTTTACACAAAGTGGGAATGTCAGCTCAGTGTACAACATCCCGTTCCATTTCTCTAGCGCAACGTTTTAGAAGCAAGTAAGCCGTATCTAAATTAAAAAGCCGTGCCGCGCTTAATTAGGTTGATAAACACGCAATTTGAAATATAATTAAACATACAGTATTGTTTTTAAAGTAAACAAAATGGCTAATGAAGAAATAATCGGCAATCAACAGCTTGCTCAAGAAGCAAATGAATATGCGAGACTATCGTGCTGCTCTAAAAAAATACGAGGAAAAAATTTCTGATATTACTGATGACCCAAATGTTACCTTTAAAAAATAAAGACACGTCCCATCCGAGGATCTTAGGTGCATACAAATCCATGACAAAAGCGAGATAGAGCCAGCCTTCTTCTTATTTCATTTTTCCAGTATTTTTTTACATGTGTGCAAACATTATTAGAAGAAATTTCACTGCGGAGTCTGAGATTCAGGATAGTCTTTGGGAGTTCATCCAAGGGGCAAAAAACAATGCTACAACTCTCTGTGTATATGGTCGGAGCGACAAGAATTGAACTTGCGACCCCTGCCTCCCGAAGGCAGTGCTCTACCAGGCTGAGCTACACTCCGTTAATGATCGCGTTCTACAGCATATTGAGCTATCTCGATTAAGCCATTCTTGTAGACTGAGTCTGGCAAGACATGCAGCGCGGTGATCGCTTTGTCTACTTCCGCTTTGGCCGCTTGGCGCGTATACGCGATGGCGTTGGTTCTGGAAATCACCTCTAGAATATCAGGTAAATTACTCAATTCACCGGTTTTTAATGTGATTGCAATCATTTTTTGTTGTGCTGGGGTGCCTTGTTGGAATGCGTAGATAAGCGGTAAAGTGGCTTTACCATCGGCTAAATCATCCCCGATGTTTTTACCGATCGCAGACGCATCCGAACAATAATCCAGGGCATCATCAATTAACTGAAAAGCATTTCCCAAATGTAAACCATATTGATATAAGTTGCTTTCTATGGTTGGACAGCTTTCAGCGATGAGTGCGCCGATTGCCGCTGATGCAGCAAATAGTAGCGAGGTTTTAGACCGAATTACATCAAAATAATCCGCCAATGATAAATCATGATCATGTCGATTAGATAATTGTTTGATTTCACCGCGTGTGATTTGATGAGTAACATCTGCTAGTAACTTGAGGATCTTGCTATTGCCTACTTGTAACATCAGTTGCAAATAGATGGTAAAAAGGTAATCGCCGACTAATATACTTGCTTTACTGCCCCAAATGCTATTGGCGGTTTTTCTCCCTCGACGCAATGTGGACTCATCAACCACATCATCATGCAATAAAGTTGCGGTATGGAAGAATTCAATCATCGCGGCGAGGATGATATGGTCCTTTCCTTGATAGTGACAAGCCAGGCTTGATAATAATACAATTAAGGGGCGTAATCGTTTACCACCACTTTGAATAATATGATTACCCAGATCATCAATTAATCCAGTTTCAGCTTGAATTTTTTCAAGAATCAATCGATTTACTGCTTCAAAATCATCACTCACCAATATTTTCAAACGGTGAATCGGCATAAAAAATCCTTCGTATCTATTCAACAAAATTTTTGACGTTCGGGTAAACGTCAGATTTGAGTGTTGGTTAATCGAAAATATCCTGAAAAATTATCACATACATCATGATGCAAGCATCTCCTTTCGCGGAGCGAAGTTTTAAGGATGTTTTTTGTTTAAAATGCACTAAATATCACGTTTCATTGAAAGATGTTGAATAGTTACAATCCCTCAAACGTATATGTGCAAATCCTAAGCGGGGTTACCGTCGTTGTCAAGTATAACTGAATCTATCATCACTGTTTTATTTATTTGCTAACAGTGCATTGGCTACTTTCGATTGATTTTTTTTACCGAGAATTTTACATATAAAATCGCCCGCGGCGACGACTTTATAAATATCAATTCCTGTGTCAATGCCGAGTCCATGCATTAAATATAAAACATCTTCAGTTGCTACATTGCCGCTCGCTCCTCGGGCGTAAGGGCAACCACCGAGGCCGGCAACTGAGCTGTCAAACCGGCGGATGCCACAGGTGAGTGCTGCATGAATATTTGCAATTGCTTGACCATACGTATCATGAAAATGCATGGATATTTGACCAAGCGGTATGTTTGACTTCAAGTTTTCGATTAGAGCGATGGTTTGTTTGGGAGTGCCCACACCAATCGTATCTCCAAAATCAAGCTCTTTAACCCCCAGCTCTAATAATCGATGCGCCACGTCAGTGACCTGTTGGGGCGAAATTTCACCTTCATAAGGGCACCCTAATGCACAAGAAACATAAGCCCTTACTTTGATTTGGTGCTGTTGAGCCAAAATCATCACTGGTTCAAAGCGGCTCATACTTTCAATAATGGAACAATGAATATTCTTTTGATTAAATTGTTCACTTGCTGCAGTGAAAATGGCAATTTCTTGCATACCCAGTTCAATCGCCTTTTTCATGCCGTATTCATTGGGAACTAAAGCGGAAAAATGAACATGTGGTGGTTTGTTAATCGATTGTAGGACAGCTTCATGGTCTGCCAATTGTGGGATTGATTTGGCTGACACGAAACTGGTTGCTTCTATGTGTTGCAAACCGGTCGCACTGAGTAAATTGATGAACTCAATTTTATGTTTGGTTGAGATAAAACTAAATTCGTTTTGCAATCCGTCCCGGGGACCCACTTCAACAATGATCACGGGGTCGGTTGTCGTCATGATTGCTCCAAAGCCACGAGCGTTGCGCCTTCGTCAACTTGCGAACCAACCTCATAGAAAATGTGGCTGATAATTCCGTCACCAGGCGAACAAATGGTATGTTCCATTTTCATCGCTTCCAATACCATCAGGGGTTCACCTGCATGAATGAATTCGCCTGGTTGCTTTAAAATAGCAACGACCATACCAGGCATGGGTGCCGTTAGCTGATTATCCGCGGATAGAGATGAATTGTTTTGCCAAGTAAATCGAATGATGTCGATGGAATTTTGATTAAAATAAAGCACAATTTTATCATCGAGTCGTTCAAAAAAAACATGCCGAACGGTCTGACCATCATCAAAATGGAGTGTATCACTGGTAGCACGCAACCGTAAGCGCAGATTTTGAGAGGTTAACTCCCTTTCGCAGTGGTTATGCTGGCTGTCAAGCGGCTGCTCTTTTGCGCCATCTGGCTTGTTGATAGGCGGAAGACAGGTTAACTCAACTGTGGTGTGTGCCACTGGAGTAACAGCGACATCAAAACGAACTCCCTCGATCAGATACGAGCATGTCCACCGACTTTTCAAATGCATTTGCCAAGCAAATGTATCATAATAGAGCGGGTCAGATTTTGTTGCTAAATCCAAATAATCAAGTGCAGCAGCAAGTTGAATAGCCAAGGCCCGATCTGGTTTCGGCAGTTTGATCTGGCATTGGCTTAGAAAATGGGTGCTAATTTTATTTTCAATAAAACGGGGTTGGGAAAAGATGGCATGCAAAAAAGCGAGATTGGTTTTGACTCCACCGATATGGTATTGATCTAAAGCGAGCTGCAATCGGTTTCTGGCTTCTTCACGTGTTTCACCCCAGGCGATCAGCTTGGCTAGCATCGGATCATAATAGCGACTGATCAAGGTGTTTGCGCTAACAGCGGTTTCGATGCGAACATATTCTAATGGCGGTTCTTTCAAAAACCGCACAAGTCCAATTGATGGTAAGAAATCATGCTCTGGATCTTCGGCGTAAATTCTACATTCAATGGCATGGCCGTGGGATTGGATTTGTTCCTGGCTTAGTGGTAACGGTTCATTCGCCGCGATGCGTAATTGCCATTCTACTAAATCGAGCCCGGTGATCATTTCTGTCACGGGATGTTCGACTTGCAAACGTGTGTTCATTTCCATGAAATAAAACGTGTTATCAGATGCAACTAAAAACTCAACTGTGCCCGCACCTCGATATCCAATAGTCCGTGCGACTTCAATTGCAGCTTGTGCTAACTGTTCTCGCAGTTCAAGCTTTAGGTGAGTAGCAGGTGCCTCTTCAATCACTTTTTGATGTCGACGTTGAATCGAACAATCTCGTTCAAATAAATGGATGATGTGACCATGATTGTCGGCCATGATCTGTATTTCAACATGTCGAGGCTCGAACACAAGTTTTTCAATGATCATGGTATCATCAGCAAAACTCGATTTGGCCTCACGCTTTGCACTGGCAAGGGCTTGTTTAAATTCTGCTTCATGCTCCACCGTGCGCATGCCTTTGCCGCCCCCACCACTGGCTGCTTTTAATAAGATAGGAAATCCTATTTTTTTTGCTTCTTTTAATAAGCATGCCTCATGCTGCTCAAGGCCATGATAACCGGGGGTTAAAGGCACCCAGGTTTTTTCTAAAGATTGTTTAGCCAATTGTTTTGAAGCCATGGCTTGCATTGCTTCGACTGACGGACCAATAAAAATGAGTCCTGCTTGTTCACAAGCTATTGCAAACTCGGTATTTTCGGATAAAAAACCATAACCGGGATGAATGGCTTTCGCACCAGACTCGAGTGCAATTTTGATAATCGCGGGTGCATTCAAATAACTCTGAAGCGCTTCGGAATCACCAATCCAAAAAGCTTGGTCGGCCATGCCCACATGCAAACTATCGGCATCAATCGTCGAATAAACTGCGACTGTAGCGATACCCAATCGTTTGGCTGTTCGCATGATGCGGCAAGCAATTTCACCGCGGTTGGCAATTAAAATTTTAGTAAACATAAGCAGTAAGTACTCACTTCTTAGATACCTGTTTTTTTTAAGGCATTGACCGCTCTTCCGACCAAGATCTTTGTTGGGCCCAGGCCCAACTTACTCAGCGTACCTAAGCTTGGCCTTGGCCCAGTATTTATTGACGGAACCGGGTCAATGCCTTTTTTAGGAAGACCTCTGTTTTGAAGCCAAAAAGGCTTGTAAAGCGGCTTGCCCCTCTGTTGAAACTCTTTTTTTTGCAATGAGCTCAGCTGTTAAACTTAGCAACTTTTTGTCAATCGGTTTGCCCTGCACTTGGCGCACCAAGCTTTTAGCTTCACAAACAGCCTGTCGTGGTAATTGCGCTAAGTTTTTTGCATAATTGAGTGTAAAAGCTAATAAGTTATCATCTGCGACACAATGTTGAATCAATTGCAATTCATAAGCACGCTTGGCATCAAATTCTTCTGCACTGATGAACAGCCAGCTAGCTGCACGTGGGCCTATTGCTTGGATGACATAAGGACTAATAACCGCTGGAATTAAGCCTAATTTCACTTCTGAGAAACAAAACCTAGCCGACTGAGACGCGATGGCTAGGTCACACGCTGCAATCAAGCCCACGCCACCACCATAAGCCCCACCTTGGACCATCGCGATGGTTGGAACCTGCGACTGGTATAAAGTGAACATAACGTGGGCGAAAGCCTCGGCATCTGCTCGATTTTCTGATTCTGTGAATTGTGCCATGCGCCTCATCCAGTCTAAAT
Organism: Legionellales bacterium; assembly: GCA_027449905.1. Taxonomy (GTDB): domain Bacteria; phylum Pseudomonadota; class Gammaproteobacteria; order Legionellales; family Legionellaceae; genus DAIDKT01. Next base: position 84,494 of record DAIDKT010000101.1, on the reverse strand, counting down.
CAGCGCCGGCAGAAAAATGTTTACCTTCACTTTTTAAAATAATCACGCGCACAGTTTGGTCTGATTGAGCCTCATCTAGGGCTCTTTGTAATTCAGCTATCACTTTTTCATCAAAAGCGTTGTGCTTATCAACACGGTTGAACGTCAATAACAACAGCGGTCCTTGGTGCTCAATTAACATATATCACATCCTAAAGATCCCAAAATGAGTGGGTTGAATTGGTGCATTCAATGACGCGGCCAGGCTTAAACCTAAAATTTTTCGAGTATCTTGCGGCGCAATGACCCCATCGTCCCATAATCGCGCGCTAGCATAGTATGGATTCCCTTGCTTTTCATATTGCTCGCGTAGGCTTGCTTTAAATACATTTTCTTCTTCCGCTGTCCATTCAGAATGCCGCTTTTTATGTTTATCGCGGTTGATTTGGGCCAGCACATTTGCTGCCTGTTCGCCACCCATCACTGAAATGCGCGCGTTTGGCCATGACCACAAAAAGCGCGGGCTATAGGCTCGGCCGCACATCGCGTAATTGCCTGCGCCAAAACTTCCACCCACAATCACGGTAAACTTAGGCACATGGGCATTGGCCACAGCCATGACCATTTTAGCACCATGTTTAGCAATGCCAGCGGTTTCGTATTTACTACCGACCATGAAGCCGGTGATATTTTGAAGAAAGATGAGGGGTATTTGGCGTTGAGTGCAGAGTTCAATAAAATGAGCACCTTTTAATGCACTTTCGCCAAATAATATTCCATTATTAGCAATGATACCAATCGGATAGCCATATAAATGTGCAAATCCACAAACAAGCGTGGTTCCATAAAGCATTTTAAATTCATCAAACTCTGAATGATCGACGATTCTAGCTATGATTTCCCGAACATCGAAGGGTTTACGTGGGTCGTTTGGCACAATGCCATCTAATTCGCTTGGATCATAAGCCGGGTCTTGGGAGTCAATTCTATCTAAGGTCTTGGGTTTCGTGCGATTTAAATGTTTGATGGCTTGTCTTGTTATGTATAAAGCATGGGCATCGTTTTCAGCGTAATAATCAGCCACACCAGATTGGCGGCAGTGGACGTCAGCTCCTCCGAGCGCTTCGGCACTGATGATTTCACCCGTGGCCGCTTTGACCAGGGGGGGGCCGGCCAGGAATATAGTTGCTTGTTCTTTTACCATAATTGATTCATCTGCCATGGCCGGTACATAAGCACCGCCTGCGGTACATGAACCCATGACCACGGCAATTTGCGGGATGTTTTTTGCCGACAAATTAGCCTGATTGTAAAAAATTCTTCCAAAATGATCGCGATCAGGAAAAACTTCGTCTTGCATGGGGAGATATGCCCCGCCTGAATCCACAATATAGATACAGGGCAGATGATTATCAGCGGCAATTTCTTGTGCACGAAGATGTTTTTTTACGGTCAGTGGATAATATGTACCGCCTTTAACAGTTGCGTCATTGATTACAATCATACAATCTTGGTTTGAAACTTGACCAATCCCTGTGATCAAGCCAGCTGCCGGCACCGGTTCAGAGTAAACCTCATAAGCGGCTAATTGAGATAATTCTAAAAACGGGCTTCCAGGATCAAGAAGACGTTGTAAACGTTCTCGGGGGAGTAATTTCCCGTGTTGCTGATGCCTGTCACGAGAATCCTTATCCCCGCCTTGTGCTATGTTGGCAATGGTATGCTGAAGTTGAGTCACAAGTGACTGCATGTGTGCTTGATTGGTTTTAAAATCAACACTGTTAGGATTGATGTGACTCTCGATTCTCGCCATACCTAGTTCCTAATGAGCAGATTACTTAGGACAATAAGGGTCCACAAAGTCCAGGTTGCCTCCATAAAATAAGGCATGGTTTTTCGTTTGATCAGGTAGTAAATCAAAGCGGGTATGCCCGTCAAAATTAAAGGAGAAACAACCAAAGAGATCACATGTTGAGCAGCTAATCCGGTTGGAGATTGGTTGAAGAAAATTGCAATGCCATGGTTGACTGCTTGATAAAAAACAACGATCCAGGTTGCCCCTGCGTGTGCGTACTGTGAGAACAGAATGACGAAGAGACTGAGTACAAAATATATCAAATAGGGAGTGGCTGATTTAAGCATAGGAGCCTGCTAGCTCAATGGAAATGGCTGTTGCTTCTCCGCCACCGATGCACAGCGCTGCCACCCCTCGCTTTTTATGATGATTTTTTAAGGCGTGAATCAGTGTAACCAGGATCCTAGCGCCGGAAGCGCCAATGGGATGCCCGAGTGCACATGCGCCTCCGTGGATGTTCACTTTTTTATGATCTAACTGAAGTTCTTTTATGGCAACCATGGCCACGACGGCAAATGCCTCATTGATTTCAAATAAATCAACGTCATCAACCTTCCAATTGGCTTTTTTTAACACCTGATTGATGGCAGCGACTGGTGCGGTTGTAAACCATTGTGGTTCTTGAGAATGGGTGGCGTGCGCGACAATGGTTGCGAGCGGGGTTAAATTGCGTTTATTCGCATTGGCCGCAGTCATCAGGATTAAACTGGCTGCGCCATCGGCGATCGAACTTGAACTGGCGGCGGTTACCGTTCCATCTTTAGCAAAAGCTGGTTTTAACTGAGTAACTTTGGCGATTTTGGCTTCGCTCGGACCTTCATCTTGGCTAATGGTCGTTGTACCCTGCTTTTGAGTTATTACAATCGGTACTATCTCATCTGAAAAAGCACCCGTTTGCTGAGCAGTTAGGGCGCGTGTCATTGATTCGATCGCGTATTCGTCTTGTTGCTCTCTGGTGAATTGATATTCTTTTGCAGTGGCATCGGCAAAAGAGCCCATGAGGGTGCCAGGTTGATAAATATCTTCTAGTCCATCAAGAAACATGTGATCTTTCAATTCCCCATGACCTAAACGATATCCGACACGTGCTTTACTTAATAAGTAGGGAGCGTGACTCATGCTTTCCATCCCACTGGCTAAGACAATTTGAGACGCGTCACTGCGAATGAGATCATGGCCAAACATCACAGCTTTCATGCCAGAGCCACACATTTTATTGACAGTTGTTGCGCCCGTTGAGACCGGAATATTTGCAGCAATCGCGGCTTGTCTAGCAGGCGCTTGGCCGATGCCGGCTTGCAATACACACCCGCTGATGACTTCGTCTATATCTTGAGGTGCAATACCCGCTTGGTTTAATGCTGCTTCATGCGCATAGGCACCTAATTGTGGCGCCGTTAAAGAAGACAGCGTCCCAAGCAACCCCCCCATGGGGGTTCGTTTGGCAGCAACAATCACGATATCATCTCCGTTCATTTCTTCGTCCTTTACATGATTTAACTATTCGATATACTTGAACTATACCCGAAATGTTTCAAGATGCAATATTTCAGACAAACAGGACTTTGTACACGACAAAAAATAAAAGGCTAGAAATTTGTCGTCCCCGCGAAGGCGGGGATCTATGCTGGCAGCTGCATTATGCCACACAAAAAATAGATTCCCGGCTTCGCGGGAAAGACAGTATCATTTTTGTCGTGTACAAAGCAAAGAGGAGTAGGCATGCGGCGACTAGTTTTATGGGGACATCATCTGGATGAGTATCGAGATATGTTTCAGTTATCACAAACTGATTTAACTAAAAGAGTTTTAGAATATTGCTGTGGTGCCAGTGCTGTCAATTTTGAGTTACAGAGCATTGCGACCGAGGTCGTCAGTTGTGACCCGTGGTTTCATCTCGATGCGAAGACTTTAAAAGAAGAAATAAAAAATTATTTTTCCATGAGATTGCAAGAATTTTCATCGGTTGAGCAATCTTTGGATTATAGTCGTTATGGTGGGCTTGAACAGCTGGTCGCTTATCGCAGAGCGGGTATCGAAACTTTTTTAGATGATTATGATCAGGGTCGAATTGACAAACGTTATGTCGCTGTCAGTGATCACCATATACCGTTCAGTGATTTTTCTTTTGATTTTGCTCTAAGTGCGAATAGTTTATTTGCCGATCTTGAATATCAAACAGTTGAGTATCATTTGCAGGTCATTAAAGAAATGGCGCGGGTCGCTAAAGACGTCAGAATTTTTCCATTGGTTGACGCAGGCGGTTTGCCTTCGCCTTTGCTTGGCCCTGTTCTACTTGGGTTACATCAGGCGAACTATGGGGTTGAAGTCCGAGATGTAAGCTATCATCTTCAAGTGAAAGGAAATGCCATGTTGCGAATCTGGGCGCAACAATGCCCAATTTAGATCTCAATTCTAGGGGCTTTGCCCATTGATTAAGTGCAATGGGCCGAGCCTGACAGGAGTTTGTCAGCGCTGCCTGAGACATATAAAGATTTGTCAACGCGCAGATAAATAATCTGTTCGCTTTCGTCGAATACGACCTCTCGGACGCCCGTAAGGGTGCTTAACTGGTTTTGGAGTCCGGATGGAAGGATGCTGTCAGGATATGGTAAAGACAAGATTAATTCGTATTGTAATGGGTTCATGCTATAAGCTATCAATAACCAAATAAGGGCAATACAACCATTGGCTATAAAAATACCCGGGTAAGCAAACCACTGAAATACGGTTCCAGATAAAGCACCGCCTGCAAAAATGCCTAAAAATTGACAGCTTGAATAAATGCCGGAAGCCAGACCTCTGTTTGGTTGGTGCGCATGTTTGGAAACTTGTGATGGTAGACTTGCTTCGAGGATGTTGAATGCCACAAAGTAAATGAACAAGAATAAACAAAGTGTCCAAAAGGAATGATTGCTAAAGGCTAAAAGCCATTGCGAGAGCGCAGTTAATGTGATGGAAACAGTAAACATCAACTTAATTTTAAGTTTTTTTTCAGCGAGGCTAATACACGGCATCATGATCAAAAAGCTTAAGATCATGATGGGTAAATAAAATGACCAGGTATTATTTAGCTGTCCTTGTTGTATCTGTTGTCGCAATATCATGGGAATAGCAAAAAAAGTTGAAGTTAGGATCAGATGTTGAAAAAAAATACCGGCATCCAGACGCAATAGATGGGGATTGGTCATGATTGCCTTGATATGAGATGTGTTAACGGTCTGAGCAAACTTTAACTTTTTCGGCGTCGGAATCATAAAGTAAACGATGAGCAATCCAAAGATAGCCAAACCAGTGGAAACATAAAAAATACCCGCCAAGCCATTCTGTGAAGCAATCAAAGGACTGATGATGAGGGCTAAACTAAATGATAAAGCAATTGAGATACCAACAATAGCCATTGCTTTGGTTCGATGCTCATCCAAGGTTAAATCACCTAATAAGGCAATTAGCACACTACCCACCGCGCCTGAACCTTGTAAAATTCTCGCCAAAATCATGCCGTTGATTGATTGTGTATATCCACCTAAGATGCTACCGAGTGCAAACAGGACCAATCCTATAAATAAAATGGGTTTTCTGCCATATCGGTCTGATAAAATCCCAAAAGGAATTTGTAATAAGCCTTGACTCAAACCGTAAGCACCCAAAGCAACACCTAACAGGAAGGGGGTAGCGCCTGCCAATCGATTTCCATACACAGTGAATACCGGAATGAGCATAAAAAGGCCCAACATCCGAAATGAAAAAATAGCTGCGACGGGCAAGGTATTGCGGAGCCAAGATGTTTGCATGGATTAATCTTCGTGTAAAAAACTGATAACGATTGTATAAAGAGTCGGTGTTTAAAACAAGAGTAGGTGGTAGAATGAGGAAAAGGTTCGATGATAAAAAATAGGTTGGAGATGTCAATGGTTCCCATTTTTCATAACAAAGTTGCTTTAATCACCGGTGGTGCTCGTGGTATTGGCAAAGCAACCGCTTTAAAATTAGCTCACGTGGGTTGTGATGTTGCGATTGTTTATTACAATAGTTCTGATGCCGCCCAAGAATTGGTGTTGGAAATCCAAAAATTAGGTAGAAAAGCCGTGGCTATTCAAGCGAATGTTGCTGATCAAGCCTCAGTGAAAGACATGTTTGTGACTTTTCAACAACACTTTGATCACTTGGATTTTTTAATCAGTAATGCAGCGAGTGGGGTTTTAAAACCCGCCATGAACATGTCAACGAAACATTGGCGCTGGTGTATGGAAACCAATGCGTTGGCATTAAATCACTTGGTTTGTGAAGGGCGCTCTTTGATGGGACCAGGAGGACGGGTAATAGCCTTATCAAGTTTAGGCGCTCATCGTGCCATACCAAATTATGCATTCATTGGTGCATCAAAGGCGGCCCTTGAGGCATTGGTTCGTTCTTTGAGTATTGAGTTGGCTGCGTATGGTGTGACGGTGAATACGGTTTCAGCCGGTGTTGTTGATACGGATGCGTTGAAGTATTTTCCAAATCGTGAGCAATTACTCGAAGAATACCAAGCCCATGCTTTATCAGACCGTGCACTGACGCCAGCGGATGTTGCTAATACAGTTTATTTGCTTTGTCTTCCCGAGGCAGACATGATCAGAGGGCATACGTTGTTTGTTGATGCTGGTTATAGTGTGGTAGGGTAGGTAACGGCGATGGCGGTGTTAACGGTTACTGAGCTCAATCGACATATTCGCATCATTTTAGAACAAGATGTTGGTGAGGTTTCGGTGGCAGGTGAGGTTTCCAACTTAAGTAAACCTGCTTCGGGGCATTTTTATTTTACCATGAAAGATGTGACCGCGCAGGTTCGATGTGTTTTTTTTCACAATCGTCACTTGAGCCAGCACCGGGAACTACAAAACGGACAGAGCATTCTGGTTAAAGGCAAAGTTAGCGTATACGAAGCGCGCGGTGATTATCAGTTGATTGTTGAGGAGTTGAGCGAGGCGGGGCTTGGCCAATTACATCAATTATTTGAAGCCCTCAAACTAAAATTGGCTGCACAAGGTTTATTTGATCCACTGCGCAAAAAATTATTACCGAGATTTCCCCAATGTATCGGTATTATTACCTCAACCACCGGTGCCGCGATTCGTGATATTTTGGCCACCTTGGCTCGACGCTTTGCTTATGCTCGAGTTATCATTTACCCAAGTGATGTTCAGGGTAAATCGGCCACGCCTCAATTGATTCAGGCGATCCAACAGGCATCAGCGGATAAGCAATGTGATGTCCTGATTTTAGCTCGCGGGGGCGGTAGTTTAGAGGATTTATGGGCGTTTAACGATGAGTCATTGGTCCGGGCGATCGCGCTGAGTGACATTCCGATTGTCTCTGGCGTGGGGCATGAAACTGATTTTACCCTGTCTGATTTTGTTGCTGATTTACGCGCTGCCACCCCGACTGCGGCCGCGGAAGCGGTTACACCGGATCAAACAGAATTAATTGCTTATTTTAACGCCACTCAGCAACGACTTGTGGTTGCATTAAAACGACTAATTCAACACAAACAATTATTACTTCATCATGAAATTAAAAAAATGATGTCGCCAAGTCGGTTGATTGCAACCCATTGGCAAACCCTAGATTACTTGAGCCAGCATTTATTGCGACTGATGCAGCAAACTTTGCTTTCAAAAAAACATCACTTACATCTTTTAATCACTCGTTTATCTGCTCAACATACTGGGGTCTTGGTTCGACAAGCAAGCATGCAGATTCAACGGTTGGAAAATCAATTAATCCAAGTCATAGATACCTATCTCCAAAAATTGAAACAGCAATTACACGCATTATTCATGACGTTAAATGCTGTCAGTCCGTTGGCAACATTGGATCGTGGTTATGCCCTCGTAACCCATGAAAATCATGTTTTGTTTGAAAGTCAAGCGGTTAAGCCGGGTGAATTGGTTGATATTAGATTGGCGAAAGGTCAATTAATTTGTGAGGTAGTAACATGCATCAAGTAAGTTTACGAAATAAAATTGCACAGATGCTCTTGGTTGGTTTTGATGGTCAACAGGTGATTGAAAATTCACCCATTATTGAGCAATTAGATAAACATGGTTTGGGCGGGGTTATTTTATTTGATTATCATCTTCCTCAAAAAAAGTTTGATAAAAATATTGGAAACCCGGAACAAGTTCGCTTGTTAAATGAGAAACTGCAGCAATTTAACCAAGCATTGAATACCAAACATCACCGCCCGCCTTTGCCTTTATTAATTGCTGTTGATTATGAAGGCGGTGCAGTGAACAGACTAAAAGCGCAATATGGTTTTCCAGAAACGATAGCGGCCCAGGATTTGCTGCTTATGAGTGAGCCAGCTGTCCAACAGGTTGCATTGCAGATGGCTCAAACTTTAAAAGAAACTGGATTTAATTTAAATTTTGCACCAGTTTTAGATTTGAACATCAATCCAGACAATCCGGTTTTAGGTAAATTAGGGCGATGTTTTTCAGAAAAATCCAGTGAAGTCATTCGCCTGGGCAGATTATTTGCTCAGGCATTTAGGGCCGAAGGTATTCACCCAGTATATAAGCATTTTCCTGGTCACGGCAGTTCAAAAGCTGATTCGCATCTCGGTTTTGTCGATGTCACCGATATGTGGCAACCAGATGAATTGGAGCCCTATCGTACGTTATTAACTGAGTCTGATTGTCAGATGATCATGACGGCCCATGTGGTGAATCGTCATTTAGACGATACGGGGATCCCTGCAACCTTGTCGTATAAAGTTTTAACCAAATTGTTACGTGAAACAATGGGTTACACCGGTCTTATCATCACCGATGACATGCAAATGAAATCGATCACGGATCAGTACGGATTGGAAGAATCGATGTGTTTGGCCATCAATGCTGGCGCGGATATGTTTATTTTTGGTAATCAACTGGTTGCTACCCCACAAGATCCCGGGGAGTTGATTGATTTAATTGAAAAAAATGTGATGACTGGTATTATCAAGCCAGAGCGAATTGAGGAAGCCTTTGTGCGGATTGTTGCGTTTAAGCAGCAGTTAAGCAGAGTTCAGTAAGTAAGCGGACTTCATTAATGAAGTCCGCTTACTTACTGAACTCTGCTTATTATAGAGAAGCTGGAATGAATGATATTGATGCCGTTATATCGTGGGTCGATGGTGATGATCCCGTATTTAAACAAAAACTAAGCACCTACTGTCAGCAGCAGGGGATAGAACCATTCACTGCAGTTGAGCCAACACGGATTCAGCAATGCAATGAGATTCATTATTGCCTCCATGCACTGCGTTGCTTTGCACCGTGGTTACGACGGATCTATATCATAACAAATCAGCAAATTCCGCCAACGGTTGCTGCGATGCAGGGCACAGCATTTGGCAATAAAATTCAGATCATTGATCAAAATGATCTACTAAATAAATATTCAAATACCACCCCTATTTTTAATAGCATCAGTGCCGAATGGCTGATCTGGTTGATACCGGGTTTATCGAAACAGTTTATCTACTTAAACGATGATTTTTTTATCATCCGTCCAGTTGAACCAACGGACTTTTTTAGGCAAGGGCGTCTGGTGCTGCGCGGAGAATGGAAGGTAAAAACCACGCAAAAATGGGGTTTCCGACTAACAAAAAAGCTATTTGGGCGAGTGGGTTATGTAGGCAAACAAAAAAACAATCCACATCGAGCTTGGCAAGAAAAAACTGCAACAACGGCGGGCTTTACAACACGGTTTTATCTTTTACCCCATGCGCCATTCCCTTTACTGCAGGAAACCTTTGCCCATTATATGGCTGACAAAACTGATCTCTTCTTAAAAAATATTCAATTTGCATTTCGACATCCGGATCAGCTATCAAGTGTTCCACTGATGGTCCATGTTGATGTACAACAGGATCGCGTGGTTTATGATAGCAGTTTACAAGCGGTGATGGTGAATGGAGACTGTCATTCATTTAAAAAAATTAAATCACGTTTGCATGATGCGCATAAAAATGCACGAATCGCCTTTGTGTGCATGCAAAGTTTGGATCAAGCACCTGAAAAAGTCAGGCACTATATGATCAATTGGTTGCAGGAACATATAGCTGAATGAACATGATACTTGATGTGACACGAGTGCTTCGACGTTTACTCAAAGGTCAAACATTAACGGGTATCGATCGCGTCACCCTGGCATATATCCATTATTATCATCAGACTGCTTCAGCATTGGTGCGGTGGAAAGGGAAAAGTTGGGTATTACCTCCTGCGCAGTCGCGAGCGTTATTTGCGTGGGTGATGATGCCCACGAAAGCGCTTGCAGTGACCAAAATTTTGATTCAATCCATGTTTTCGATAGGTTTTCAACTGCTTAACGATGTCTTTTCTGGAATAAAGACCGGTGATAGCTTGCCAACAAACAACACATTTTTAATCAATACGGGGCATTTACGCCTGGACCAAGCTGATTATATGTATCTGATATGCAAGCGCAGATTTCAACTTATTTGTTTCGTGCATGATTTAATTCCACTTGTTTATCCTGAATATTGTCATGTCGGTGAAGATACTCGGCATCGCGTGAAAATGAATTATATCTTGGATCATGCCACAGCAATCATTACGAACTCTGAGGCAACACGCCACCATTTAATGCAATACGCTGTTCAAACAAATCGGAACATGCCCGTGACCGAGGTGGCTTTATTGGCATCAGGGATTGCAGTGAGCTTCGTGCAACGCCCCAGAGTCACTAGTCAACCTTATTTTGTTATATTAAGCACGATTGAGCCACGTAAAAATCATTTGTTGTTATTACATGTGTGGCGAAGTCTATCAGAGCGTTTCGGTGAACAAACCCCTCATCTATTTGTGATTGGTAAGCGCGGCTGGGAGTGTGAGCAGGTATTTGACCTGTTGGATCGATCTCCATCCCTAAAAACGGTGGTGACGGAAATTCCGCGTTGCCATGATGCAGATTTAGTCACGTATATTCAATACAGCCAAGCATTACTTTTTCCGTCTTTTGTTGAAGGATATGGTTTACCTGTGGTTGAGGCATTGTCACTCGGAGTACCCGTGATTGCCAGTGATTTGGCAGTCTTTCGCGAAATTGCTGGAGATATTCCTGAATACCTTGATCCACTGGATGGTCAACGCTGGGGTCAGATGATTATGGAGTATGCCAAATCAGCAAGTGAATGCCGGGCGGCGCAAATTAAACGGATTCAGTCTTTTAAAGCCCCTACCTGGGAGCAACACTTTTCGAAAGTTGATGCGTTATTGCATACGCTTGTCGAATGAACTTGTCGATCAAGCAAGCTATACAGCCCCCGCAAACAAGTCACGGAGTGTCGTGTTTCAAAGGTTTTTAGGTTGGGCCAAGGCCCAACAAAGCATTTACATGCACGGTCAAATACTCATTGTTAATGCGTTCCCGTTGAACCCAATTAACGATAAATGGTCTGTTAACCTAGTCAGGCTATGTTCTAGGTTAGGGAGTGGATGGGCATAGTCTTCGCGCAATTGTGTAAGGTATTTTCTTGCATTCTGTAAACACATGTCCGCTTTTCTTAAACGCAATGTATCAGAAATATCCTGTCCATCTTGACTAATGGCGTCTAAGACCATTGCCAAGTTAGGTGTCTCGGTTGGTGTATCGAACTCAATGCTTCCTTGTAGTTTTTTTTGCTCTAAATCAATGCACTTGTAATTGAATCGACCTGGGTGATGTGGGTCCCGGGTTAAATAAATAAACGCACTGTTTCTTTTCTGGGTCGTTCTTGGTTCATCGGATTGGCAAATATGATAAGGAACCACGAGCCAGTCGGCATTATCAATGAATAAACCAACGGCTTCTACCAGCATGTCACATTGTTTTTTATTTGCGCATTTTTTAAATACTGGCTTTGAAAACAGTTTGTTTAATTTCTCAATTGTCGTTTCAAGCGTGTCATTTTCGTTGGCGATAATGGATTGGAAGTCATTTATTAAGTCAGTAATAGCTTTCTTAGTAGAAGGTGTCTCTGGACTAGATGCGAACAGACCAATTTTTCTTGTTATGATGCGCGTGGGTTGATGAATGTTCTTCAGTAACAAGAGAAATTCGTCTTTTTTATCCAAATTGGTTTCGGCTTCAAGCAGCTCAGATAATCGCTGAAAAAGTTTATCTTTTAGTTTGTTACAAGGCATTTTTTTTACATAATCATGAAATAAATTTGGTTGTTCACCTTCAAGATAAAGCTCGACATCGCTGTTGGAAAGATAATCTGCTAAAAAAACACAAATATCTTGATTTTCTAGTGACATACTATAAATAAATGGATCACGATCCTGATTATCCACACAAGCCATCATTTGCTCTTGATGCTTTTTTTTCTGTTTCGGGTTTTTGATGGTTTTTTCCATCAAAAACGCAACTAAATCCCGGGATTGTGAGTTGATCGCACAGTGCAGGGGAGATTGATTATTATGGTCTTGTAAATAAAAAATGGCACCATAATCGCAGAGTGTTTGGATGATGGTTTGCTTATCACCTAGCGCTAACGCGGAGGTGATGGTGATATGAAGCGCGGTATAGCCTTGAATACTGGATTGAATATTGGGGTTGGCGCCATTTTTTAATAATCTATTAACTAATCCTTGATCATTTTGAACACAAGCATACATGAGCGGTGTTATATTTTCTTGGCTTGCTTGAGCGAATGGCGACTCGGGAACTATGGGATTAAAGGCAAGTAACGGTGCATCCCAATTGGTTTGGTGATCGGATTGATCGTCAAAGGTTGGGATCGCAAAGAGTAGGGATGGTGAGACTCGCAAGGCTTGTGCGTGTTCGGGAGCCAAGGTACGCAACGGTGAGCGGTAAAGAGACTCATTTTTTTTTATTATATCGATTGACTCGTCACTGTTATCCGTTGGTTTTAAAAAGCGGCGGGATTCATCTTCACTGAAATGATAAGTATCCCCATAATAAATCAATAATTGACTGAACGGATGAATTTCTTTAGATGATTTATAAAAAATTTTACCATATTTTAACACGGTAGTTAGATTGGCTATGTGAGGAGACATTGCATGATTAACAATAGCACACCAATTGAATTGCTCCGAGGCATCTACGCTTGAACTCCCCTCGAGTTCAAACGTATACTCGGTGTTTTCAACTTGATTGATATCTTTTTTTTCACCCCGATATTCGCCTAATATTGTATTTTTAGGTATTGATCTTTGTTGGGTGAGTACGCCTAAATTCCGTTTAGCAGATGGGATAACTGAAACCGGCGCAATGATGAGCTGATAGGTATTGGTGGTTTTTTTTTCATCATGAAGATACGTAACTCCCCGAGCTGATGCGAACTGATTTAGTTTTTCTTGATCATCAATATGAATAGGGAACAGCGTAGTTGTTTCCTTTTCTGTTCGAGAATTTTTTATTTCTTCGCTTGGTCTTTCGGGCTCGTCTTCGGGTTTTCGTTTATCTAAATTTTTGCTAGATAGTCCGTTTTTATTTTTTTTGCTGCTGCTGCTGCTGCTGCTTGAATTGCCGCTAGGGGCACTTATCTGCTCGTCCTCCTCTTCTTCTCTGCGGATATGGTTTTGCTTGAGAAAGGTATCGATCCCATTGGTGGGGAGACCAACTGACGTATCAGTAAAGCGTTGGAGAGCAGAAAAATAATTGATATTTGATTTTCCCAAACCATGCACAATGGACCAGTTAAAAAAAGAGGGTTGACCAAAGACAGGTATAAACAAACCTAACTCAATATTTTGGGGGATTAGTTGTTTGGTTACATCACCATATGAAAAAAAAGTATTAAGTTCTTCGATCTGGTTAACTGGTCCGTAAAAAAAATATTTCTTGGGTGCACCGATAGGATAGCAATTTAATTCATTCAAATAGTGGAGCGTGAAATACAAATAACTTAAAAGTGTTGAGTCATTTTTGATCGAGACATGTGCGGTGATTTTATTTTGCCCTGTCAATGTTTTTAATGGGCTTATCAATGACGCTATGCCGCCTTCGGGGCGGCCCAGTCGAATGCTGTCGTTTCTGTTGAAATGAGCTATTTTTAAAATCAATTTGTCAATTCGTTTTTGTTGTCTGATCTGCAGCCTTGCTGCTGATTCAGTTAAAAGCGCCATCATTTCAAGTTTGTTTTGATGATAGCCAGATTCATTGGTGACGATATAATGTTTTGAAGAGGGTTCTCTACCAATTGCCATGGAGATATTTAAATCAATAACCAAAAAAATAACATCATTAAATTCACTGTCTGATTGGTCGGTGGCAACATCGATGTGATAGAAATAGTGCATAATTAACTCGACGAAGGACTTTTATGAGACATCAGGATTTGGTAATTTGTGTGGGTGGTAAAAATAATTTAGACCATGCAATCACGCTTTTTGTAACCCCCCAGGTACGTCATCCTGAACGCAGTGAAGGATCTCCAATTGACTTGGTTTGAGCCAAATTTGGGAGATCCTTCACTGCGTTCAGGATGACACGTAATCAATTTGATTATATTTAAATCAAAATCATCCACAACCTGGGCAGTTACCGTTTTTTTCAATTCTACCTTTGCACACGACAAAAAATAAAAGGCTAGAAATTTGTCGTCCCCGCGCAGGCGGGGATCCATGCTGGTAGCTGCATTATGCCACACAAAAAATAGATTCCCGCCTGCGCGGGAAAGACAGTATCATTTTTGTCGTGTACAAACCAATTCTACAATAAACGCGCCAAAAAAGAAACTATTTTTTTACTTTAAGCGCATGATGCGGACAGAAAGAGGCTTGAGAGCACACCAGAATTTTATGATCTTTTCGCTCAACATGCACCCAAATCTGACGTTTCACCGGGTGTCAAGATTTGTGGTGAATAGATACCACAGGTTTTGATATCTGCTAGCTGGATCCCTGCTTGGCACAGGAATTGCTGGTACCCTTTGTTTGCGCATTGAGACTCAAGCCACTCTATGATAACATCGCTATATTTTTATACTTTTATACCCGTGAGGATCTGAACATGAATATAGAAAATGTTTACCCCAAAGTTCGAAAAATTATTGCTGATGTTCTGGTTCTGGATGAAGATGAAATTACCTTAACAAGTCGATTAATTGTTGATTTAGGAGCTGAGTCGATTGATTTTTTAGATTTAGTTTTTCAACTAGAAAAAGAGTTTGGGATTAAAATTCCGCGTGGTCAATTAGAAAAAAATGCACGTGGTGATTTGTCTGAAAGCGAGTTTGAGAAAGGGGGCGTGATCACATCCGTTGGAATGCAAGCATTGAAGGATTATTTGAGCGAAATACCAGCAGAGTACTTTAAGCCGTCCATGAAACTCAGCGAAATCCCTATGTTGTTTACAGTTGAAACGTTTTGTAAATTAGTAGTTGCTGCAAGTTTGCAACGTGAGGTCGAAGTTATTGCTTAAATTGAAAGGTGAATAGTTAAAATGCGTTTTTTGTTTGTTGACAGAATTCTTTCCTTATCCCCAGGCCAATCCATTACAGGATTGAAACACATCACCTATGATGATATTTATCTGTGTCCAGATGAGCAGAAGCGCTTGGTGTTCATGCCTTCCATGATTGGTGAAACACTTGGGCAGTTAGCCGCCTGGAATGTGATGAGCGCTTGTGATTTCAAACAACGCCCGGTTGCTGGTGTGGTTTCCAGTGCTTGTTTATATCGCAATGTTCATGTAGGTGAAACCTTGTTGATAGAATCAACTATCGATGCATTGGATGAGACCGCTGTCCAATACCACGGGGTAGCGCGTGTTGGTGACCAAGTGGTTTTCGCCATCCATGGTGCTTTAGGGCCCATGTTAGCGATGGATGAGTTTATTGATGAAAACGTGGTACGAAATCAGTTTAAAGAGATCTATCGACCGGGTGAGTGGGTTAATGCGGGCAACCAAAGCGAGCATCACGTGCTTATTCAGCCTACTGCACCTGAATTTTTAGTCTCGATGCAGTTTGATCATGTGCTTGAAAGTGACCCAGGCGTCTCACTGCGTGCCTCAAAACGAATTAGCCGAATGGCGCCATATTTCCCAGATCACTTTCCAAACAAGCCGGTCTTACCACTGACGGTTTTGCTTGAATGTAAACTGAATTTAGCTCGAGAATTTTTAGCCAGGGCTGGTTTTGGTGCTGGATTTGCCAATCATTACCGCGTAGCCGAAATTAAACGGATTAAGATGAAAGATTTTGTCTATCCAGGTGATCAATTGGTTACCACCTTAACAGTGAAACAGCATGATGAAACCCAACTGACTTTATTGTATAACACAGAGGTTAATAATAAACGGATCTGTGTTATACAGGTCGTTTTAATAGCAGAGCAGCATATATGATAAGCAAGCGCAAGGTTGCTATTACCGGATTGGGCGTGGTATCCCCTTTAGGGAATAACCTTGCTGCAACATGGTCTGGACTGTTGGCGGGTCAGTCTGGTTTGTCAGACATACAACAATTTGATGCCCAGGCTTTTCCAACACAGATTGCTGCAGAAGTCCGTGGTTTTAGTCCGAATCCACTATTAAAAAATAAACATAATCGTTTTGCTTCACGTTTTACTTTATTTGCATTAGATGCAGCCTTGCAAGCAGTTCAAGATGCTGGATTTGACGCCACCACCCATCATGCCGAACGTTTTGGTATCGTGACAGGTAGTGGCATGATGACTGCCGAGTTTGATTTTTTACAACGGTTTCAACAAACGTGTGCACCGGATGGGGTGATAAATTGGCAGAGTTTACAGAAAAAGTCATCCGATTTTTATCGACTCAATGATTTTGGTAGCACCACTTCTAATACCGGTTTGGCCTTATTAATTAAACAATTTGGAATACAAGGCTATGCCAGTGCCGTTCACACAGCTTGTGCCTCTGGTGGTCAGGCACTTGGACTGGCGATGCGGGTTATTCGCCGCGGTGATGCCGATTATATGTTGGCCGGTGGTTTTGATTCGATGATCACACCGCTTGGGCTATCTAGCTTCTGTTTATTAGGTGCTTTATCGACTGATAATGATACGCCCACTCGCGCCAGTCGGCCTTTTGATGCAACTCGGAATGGGTTTGTTTTAGGGGAGGGGGCTGCTTTTTTAATGTTGGAATCGTTGGAGCATGCACAGGCTCGAGGTGCGCGGATTTATGCTGAATTAGCAGGTGAGGGAAACACCTTAAGTTCGTATCGAATTACTGACTCACATCCGAATGGGGATGGCGCTATCCAAGCAATTGAGCGAGCACTCAAAGATGGCGGGGTTAAAGCGAGCGATGTTGATTATATCAATGCCCATGGTACCTCGACAAAAATGAATGATTTAAGTGAAACCAATGCCATTAAAGCCGTGTTTGGTGAACTTGCAAACCGTTTGCCTGTTAGCTCGACGAAGGGGCAGACAGGACATTTAATTGCAGCAGCTGGTGCCCTAGAAGCCGTTTTTTCGGTGTTGTCTATTCATCATGGAATAATTCCACCAACAGCCAATTTAACCACACCGGACCCAGCGTGTGACTTAGATTATGTTGTCGATGGTCCGCGCGAGAAGTCCTTAGGCGTTGTTTTATCAAATTCATTCGGATTTGGTGGATCCAATAGTTGTCTGCTATTTAAGCATCCAGAGTTTAGGAGTTGAACAAAATGGCCAAACGGGTTTTTATCACCGGTTTAAGCGCACTAACGGCAACCGGAATGACTGCGGATGAGAATTGGTCAGCTTTGTTGATGGGTACTCAGGGTATTCGTGAAAGCAGGGAATGGGATTTGTCAACGTGGTCCAATCGTTTGGCCGGAGAGCTCTTCGATTATAAACCAGCGAGCATGTTGCCTGATCGAAAATTAATGAAAGTGATTTCTCGCCAAGATGTCTTAGGTATCAATGCAGCAGTGCAAGCTGTTGATCACAGCCAATTAATGGGATATCGCGATACCCTGGCTGGTGCCCCCATTTTATTAGACGAATTCTTGGATGATACTGGCGTTTATGTCGGATCGCCTGGAAACAAATACTTGCAGCAATATGATTTTTTGCCTTTATTGGCAAAAACCAATGGCGATATGAAAGCTTTTGCTGAACAGTTATTTAGCGAAGTACATCCCATGTGGTTGTTGCGTATTTTACCCAATAATGTACTGGCTTATACGGGTATTACCTATGGATTTAAAGGCCCGAATCATAATATCACCAATCATGCTGTTAGCGGCATGCAGGCTATTTTAGAAGCATATGATGCTATCAGAACAGGACAAATTTCTCGTGCAGTTGTCGTGGCTTATGATGTGGGTATGGAGCCGCAAGCTCAGTATTATTATGATAAATTAGGTGTGTTGAGTGAGCGCGACTTAAAACCTTTTGATCATCAGCATGATGGTACTATTTTAGCGGAAGGAGCCAGCGCGTTGGTTTTAGAAAGTGAGATGAGCGCAGAAGCAAGACAAGCAGTTTGCTATGCAGAAATCATGGGCGGGGCTTCATTAACCGAAGCCAAGGGTTTGTTTTCAATTGATAGCGAAGGTGAGCAAATGCAGCGCCTATTGAACCTGGCCTTGTCGCGTGCGCAAGTGCATTTGGGAGATATTGGTTTTATTGTCGCCCACGGTAACGGGAATCAAATTTCAGACATCAGTGAGGCACGTGCAATCAATCGTGTTTTTAACCAATATGATGTGCCAGTGACAGGATTCAAGTGGTCTATGGGGCATACGTTGTGTGCTTCAGGGGTCGTGGATACAACCATGGCTGTATACGCTTTGCGTCAGAAATCTTTGCCTGGTATCGCTAATTTGAATCAGTTGGCTTCTGATTGTTCTGAATTGAATGCAACCAAGGAAACAAGGGCACTATCGGATCATAAAGGCCATGCCATGATTCTAAATCGAGGGTTTGGTAGTATGAATGCGTGTTTGATTATACAGGCGTGTGATGAAGCATCTTCCAATCACCCTCACGGGTAAATTTATATATCACTTTTTGCCATACCGGCGTCGGGTGGTCGTTGCGAACATCAATCAAGTTTATGGGGATTCAATTACACCAAAACAAAAAGTTCGTTTGGCTCAAGCTTTTTACTCTCATCTCGCGACATGCATTCGGGAAACCATTCATATTCGATTTCTCAGTGAACAGTCATTGTGTGATCAAGTAGAGGTGCGTGGTTATCAATACTTATTAGATATTGCAGCCAAAAAACGAGGTGTGCTGGTCGTTACCGGTCATTTTGGCAGTTGGGAGTTTGCGCCTCTGGGCGGCATTTTGAACTTTAAACAATACCAAGGGCATTTTCACTTTATTCGAAAAACTTTGGGTAACAAGACAATTGAGCGAATTTTATTTCGTCGATATTTTAAAGCGGGCTTACATGTTATTCCTAAACAACATGCGATGCACCTGGTCAAAGATGCCTTAGATAAAAACCATGCAGTTGTTTTTGTCCTGGATCAACATGCAACGTTGCAAAATCGTGATGGAGTGGCTGTTGAGTTTTTTGGGAAAAAGGCAGGCACCTATCGAAGTTTAGCCAGTATTTCTCGACATACGGGCATACCAGTTGTTCCTGCAGCGGGATATCGCCTACCCAATGGCAAGCATGTTTTGGAGTTTTATGAGCCGATAGAATGGCAAGAATATGAAACCACGCAAGAATCCATTTATCGAAATACGCTGGCTTATAATCAAGCACTAGAACGGATTATTTTAGCACATCCTGAGCAGTGGATGTGGTTACATAAGCGATGGAAAATTTAACTTGAAAACCCAGTTATCTGCAATTTTCGACAATCCCGTCATAAACAAAATTCGCTGAACCAGTTAATAAAATAGCCTGATCCAGATCAGGCCATTTGATCAATAACTCTCCGCCAGGTAACTTCACAGTCACTGCAGGCGCTAGCTGATGAAAGAGTCTACCAACTGCGACGGCCGCAACTGCACCACTCCCACAAGCCCGTGTTTCGCCAGTACCGCGCTCATAAACGCGCAGTTCAATTTGTTCTGAATTAATAATATGCATAAATTCAACATTTGTTTGTTCGGGAAAGAGGGCGTGCTCACTGATTTCTTTTCCAATCGATTGCACCCCGATTTTTGATAAGTTTTTAACCAAAACAATGGCATGGGGGTTACCGACATTGATAGCATGGATGTCATAAAATTGTTGATTGGATAATTGAATCGAGTACCAAGTTTTTTGGTTTGGAACCAGAAGAGGAATGTCTTTTGGTTCGAGTCGAGGTTTATCGAATGCGACGGTGACTGTTTCATTTGCATGAATGGTTAATCGCATCTTCGTGGTATTTGTCGCCACATACAAATCTTTTTTGGTGCTTAAACCAGCTCTTTGTACAAAAAGAGCCAAGCATCGAGCGCCATTGCCACATTGACCAACCTCGTGTCCATCGGCATTAAAAATTCGATAAAAAAAATCGATGCCTGCTTCTTGGCTCGGCTCAATTAATAAACATTGGTCGAAACCAATCCCGGTGTCACGACGACTCCAGGCTGAAATTTGTACTGGTGAGAGTTTGATGGATTGTCGGACACCATCAATGACCATGAAGTCGTTGCCTAGACCATGCATTTTCGTAAATTGAATTGTCATGTTGGGTCTCAATGTTTTTGCGGTGTTGGTTCTGGCAGATAAAGAGGGCCTCTTTGCCCGCATGAACACAGCAAGATCATGGTTATAAATAAGATGGAAGTTATTTTCATGCTATCATACCTCTTCTAGGCTGTCTTATCTCTTGGAGTGATACTCCCTATAGGCAAATGGGTTGGGCCCTGACCCAACGAAGATCATAGGCGCATGACAAACTGATGTCAATTTGTCTCCTCTTGTCGATTTCACCTTGTGCCGAGGCCCAACGCATGTTTTATTTGTCTATACGAGAGTTGCACCCTATCTCTTGTTATCTTCGGCTTCTTTAGAGATAATCTCCAATTTTGTGGGGAACATATTGAACGCTTATATAAAAGACTCCAAGCAAACCGCAAAAGCCTGTGTCATTTGGTTACATGGACTGGGCGCGAATGCGCAGGATATGATGGGGATAGCCGATTTGTTATCACCTGACCTTTCACCCTTGCGACACGTCTTTATCGATGCGCCTATTCGGTCTGTAACATTAAATGGCGGGATGCAAATGCGGGCATGGTATGACATTGTGGGGTTGGGATTAGGTGACAGACAAGATCGCGAGGGAATATTGGCATCTGAACAGTTGATCCAACAGGCAATCGATCAACAACTTGATAATGGTTTTAAATCACAACAAATTTTTTTAGCCGGCTTTTCTCAAGGCGGTGCAATGGCTTTATTTAGCGGGTTGCGTTCAGCTAGACAGCTCGGTGGGATCATTGCATTGTCTGGGTATTTACCTTTGGTATCAGAAATACCATCTATTGGCCATCCTGAAACCCCAATTTTTATGGCCATTGGTGAGCACGATCCGATTGTTCAACCCAGTTGGACTAAATTGGGTTATGATTGGTTGGTTAATCATCATGTTGCGTCAATTACATGGCGACAATATCCGATGGAACATACCATTTGTCCAGAAGAAATGAGAGATCTATCAAGTTGGTTCAGTCAGGTTTTAGGCACCAGCTTTGTGCAGGAGACGAATCATGACGATTGTTAAAAAATCACGGGTGGTTCGATATTCGTGTGAGCAAATGTATAATTTAGTCAATGATATCGAGAAATATAGTGAATTCGTTCCCTATTTTAGCTCCAGTATTGTGCATCATCGTGATGAAGATGAAGTGCAAGCAACTTTGTCTGTGGCTGCTGCGGGGATGAGCAAATCATTTACGACCAGAAACCGTTTACTTCCTTATAAAATGATCGAGTTACGACTGGTTGATGGCCCCTTCAGCCATCTCGAAGGATTTTGGCGATTTGATGAAGTGGAAACAGGGTGTTTAATTTCATTTGATTTAGAATTTGAATTTGCAGGGAAAATGTTTTCCATGCTATTAGGTCCGATATTTGAGCAGGTAACCGATAAAATGGTCGATGCATTTTGTAGTCGAGCAGAAAATATTTATGTTGAATGAACGACTTGAACGGTTTGTCGAGGTTATTTATACCCCTGTTTCAAAAACAACGATCCGAAAATTAGTCCCTTTTGCATCTGGTTTAACTGTCGCCGATGTTTTGGAGCATTCTGGTTTGATGCAAAGTCATCCGGAGAGTGCCGAGTTAAGTGTCGGCATTTTTTCAAAACTCGTTGCTAAAAATACCTTGGTAAAACCGGGTGATCGAGTCGAGATTTATCGGCCATTGCGTTGTGATCCCAAAGAAAAAAGGCGACAACGTGCATTATCCTAAACAGCACAGTAGTCACACTGGCGACGACGGGGTTGACTAGTTTCTTGTCACAGGCGCTTGTCCCAGTTGGCTTTTTTCAATGTGCACCAGGCGATTATTTTTGAAGTATAAAACCAAATGGCGAACAAGGAGCGGATGATTGGCTTTGCGCCAGGTGTATGCGTAATCCCAACGATCCATGCTGAATAACGGGCTTACCAGACTGGTTCCCATGAGAATGGAGACATCTTCCTTACTCATGCCAATCTGTAAACGATTAATTCTTTTTTTGGATAACAGATTACCTTGCTGGGCATATTTCCTGGAAAAATCATATGGGATGCACCCTGTTTGCAAAAAGGTTATACTGATAATCAATAGAAAAATTTTAATTCGCATGTTTTTGCCTTGAACGTTTTAATTTGCAGGGCAGTATATCATGCTATCATTTCCAGGACGAGGATTACCATGGAAGAGAGTAAACAATTAAAAAATGTCGGGCTTAAAATTACGATGCCCCGATTAAAGATTTTGCAAATTTTAGAGCAAGCCAGTCAACACCATATGAGCGCAGAAGATGTATACAAAGGATTGCTTGAGCTAGGTGAGGATGTGAGTTTGGCAACTGTTTATCGAGTTCTGGCCCAATTTGAAGCGGCTGGTTTGATTGCCCGCCATAATTTTGAAGGTGGCTACTCTGTATTCGAATTGAGTCAGGGTGAACATCATGATCATTTGGTTTGCGTCAAATGTGGTTTGGTTGAAGAGTTTGTCGATGACGTGATAGAACAAAGACAAAGTATGATAGCAGAGCGTGCGGGTTTTAAAATGACAGGACATGCTTTAAATGTTTATGGAACCTGTCCTCTATGCTCTTAATCAATATAACCATTCTAAGCGGACTTCATGAAGTCCGCTTACCTGAAAATACTCGATTTCATTAGCAGACCCTATAATAACTCCAGTAGCTGTTTCAAGCTATGGGCAATGGCATTTGCTACCTCGCTGATAGATGCGGGGCTGTTAGCTAACACCTGATTAATTTCCATTTCAATTCCCAAGTAATCTTGCTCACCATATTGGTGGCGTAAGGCATGAGTAAAGCTGTCGCTTTTCCCTGGAAAGGGATAATTCATCCGGGTTAGATATGTTGGTGTTTCTTGTAAAAGCAATCCGTGCCATATTCTGGCAACTTCTTTCTCGGCATGTCGTCGGGAATCATAGAGTAACCCTATCCCTGCATTTTGCCGTAAACCTCTTAAAAAAGGTTTGAAAGTGTGAATGGATACATGCAAAATTTGTTCATTGTTGTGATGATGGTGTGTGATAAGATCCATGGTTTGTTGACGAAAGGGGATATAGTATTGCTCAATAAGATATTTTTTTTCTGAGTCGGGCAGTTTGTGGCTGAATTTTGAAAAGCAACGATTATGACTCACGCTGCGATTGCAATCAATTAACAAGCGGGTGACTTGAGTCTGAGTGAATTGACACCCGAGGTCATGGCAGACATGTCGGGTAATATCCAACGAACCAATATCCATCGCCCGAGATGATTTTAATAGATTATGATGTTTTTGGAATAAAAACATATAATTATCTGGAACTGTGTTTACAGCATGCTCACAAGTGATAATCAATACTGTCGGTTTCATAAGCCACCTTTTTTCTGAAGCCCAAACTCCTTTACGGCACGGGTTTTAACTCCAGATTTGATATAACTTTTTTCACGCCATGAATTTTATGGACTCGTTTTATTATAGCATCAATGGCCTTATTTGATGACAATAATCCAGAGAGTGTCACAATGCCATTCTGAGTGCTTGCATTAATTCCGACTAAGGGAATCGATTCATCATCTAAAACTTTAGACTCTAAAACGGCCGCCTCAACTTTGGTTGTAATGTAGGCATCGGCTAATGCAGAATTGACTCGTTTGATTTCAAGTTGACTGGTGTTGACAGATTGGACCCCTTTGGTACTCGTGGCAATCCGTAAGGTATCAACAAACGCTTGCTTGTTCTTTGCATAGCCTTTTAGCATTACAATACCATGGTCGGTGCTGACAGAAATCTTCAGCGGATTTAAATTTTTATCCTTGGCGATTCTTGTTTTAATTTTGGTGGTAATGACAGTGTCACTGATATTTTCACCAATTTTCTTTAAGTCAGTTGCTTGTGCCTGATTAATCGCTACAATCAGCAAAATTGAAAATAAAAGACGAAGTAATGTGCTCATAATCAGTGATAGTCTAGTTAACATGGGCACGATTATATCATAAACTTCTAGGATTCTTATGTATTCACTTATTCGCCCCTTACTATTTTTTTTGGAACCAGAAACCGCCCATGCATTGACTTTTTCTGTGTTGGATTATTTGCCAAGCTTTTGTTTTCCTGGTCCCACAAGTTCTCATTCGATCAAGCTGATGGGGCTTTGCTTTCCTCATAGAATCGGATTGGCCGCGGGCCTGGATAAAAATGGTGATCACCTCGATGCTTTAGCAAAAATTGGGTTTTCTTTTATTGAAGTTGGTACTGTGACGCCACGTGCACAAGAAGGCAATCCTAAGCCGCGTTTGTTTCGCTTGCCAAAAGCACAGGCACTGATTAATCGAATGGGTTTTAATAATCGCGGGCTTGATTATTTAATCACCAATCTCAAGAAAACACGGTATCAAGGAATTCTTGGGATCAATATTGGTAAAAATAAAGATACTCACTTGAATCATGCTTCAGCGGATTATCTTGATTGTTTGCGCGGCGTCTATCAACATGCTTCTTATGTTACCATCAATATTTCCTCGCCGAATACCCCCGATCTGCGGCAATTACAACAAGCAGGCTATTTTAATGA
Source organism: Legionellales bacterium (assembly GCA_027449905.1). Taxonomy (GTDB): domain Bacteria; phylum Pseudomonadota; class Gammaproteobacteria; order Legionellales; family Legionellaceae; genus DAIDKT01. The sequence goes on along the minus strand of DAIDKT010000101.1, from coordinate 59,488 downwards.
TTTACTGAAACTGTTGAGGCAAGAGCAATTACATTTAGCAGATTTACACCAGCGCTATGTTCCTATGGTTGTCAAGCTCTCACCTGATGAGACTGACGAAACCTTAAAAAAAATGGCTGACATTGCGTTAACGCATCAGTTAGATGGCATCATTGCGACCAATACGACCCAGGCTCGAGAAGGGGTGTCTCAACTACCTTTTGGCAATGAAATAGGCGGATTAAGTGGCCCTCCGTTATTTGCCAGTTCGACTCGCCATTTAAGCGTCCTCAAAGAGATCGTTGGCGATGCAATTGTGTTGATAGGATCAGGCGGAATCGATAGTATCCAAGCAGCCCAAGCAAAAATGGCAGCGGGTGCTTCTTTATTGCAAGTCTATACAGGATTGATTTATCATGGGCCTCAATTAATTCGTGATTTAGGTTTAAGCACAGCCATTGCAGATGGCTTTTAGTTCAATTGGACTGGGTGTGAGTTTAAACTGATGGGTTTCCGCGAATTGTCTGAATAAATTATGTATGTTTTTGTCGAATGTTTCAAAAACTTGATGGCAACTATCACACACAATCAAAATGTCAGACATGAACTCCATGCTGGGTTCACAACAAAGCGCGTATGATTGGATTGACTCAATTTTGTGTAATATTCCGTGACTGACAAAAAAATCCAACGCGCGGTAGACGGTTGGCGGGGTTGCGTTGGGTTTAAGCTTCAATAGCTGATTTAAGACGTGATAAGCTTTCATTGGCTTATTTCAGACCATAAAATATACAAAACTGTTTTACGCAATGTGGTTAATTTAACTGAAAATTTTTCACAATAGCTCAAAAATAAAGTTGGATAGGTCATTTATAAGAAAGATACCCCATGTTCCAATCGGTCGATACCGAGATAGCTCGCAATGCTTTGCCCAACGTCGGCAAAGGTATCTCGACGTCCAATAAAGTGTCCTTTAATAGACGGCCCATAAGCCAAAACGGGAATATGTTCTCTGGTGTGGTCAGAGCCTGGTCTGGTTGGATCACAACCATGATCCGCGGTAATCACAACCAGGTCATCGGGTTTTAATAATGAATCTAATTCACTCATCCGTACGTCAAATTGTTCAAGCGCATGGGCATAACCAATGATGTCACGTCTATGTCCGTAAGATGAGTCGAAATCAACAAAATTAGTAAAAACAAGACTTCCAGGACTTGCCGTTTTCATGGCAGATAGGGTTTTATCAAACAAGGCCATGTTCCCATCCGCATGGATCGACTCAGTGATCCCCTGATGAGCAAAAATATCAGCGGTTTTTCCAATTGCAATCACATCACGCTCGGCTTCGATTAATTTATCAAGGAGCGTCGGTGCCGGGGGAGGTGTTGCATAGTCACGTCGATTTCCGGTTCTGCTAAACTGACCAGAGTCACCCATGAAAGGTCTCGCAATAACTCGACCAATTTGATATGTATCAACTAATTTTCGCGCGAGTAGGCATAAATCATACAAGCGCTGAAGCCCGAAATGGGTTTCATGCGCTGCAATTTGAAAAACACTGTCGGCCGAGGTATAAACGATCGGTTGGCCAGTTCGAATGTGCTCATCACCAAATTTTTGGATAATATCCGTTCCAGATGCGTGAGTTTCACCCAAAACGCCAGGTAGATTTCCTAATGTGATGAGATTATCGATCAGTTCTTTTGGAAAGCATGGGGTTTCGGAAGGGAAATAACCCCATTCAGACATGATCGGAACACCCGCCAACTCCCAATGGCCACTCGGAGTGTCTTTACCAAGGCTTTGTTCAACTGCATAGCCAAAATAGCCATTGGGTCGATTTAAAGTAGCCAAATCACAAATTTTAAGGCCAGAGCTTGCAACGGTTGCATGATAAAGACCTTGATTGGCTAAATGAGGAATGTGTAATGGCCCCGACCGAACGCCGGTGCGATCGGCTTGTCCAGCGAGACATGCCTCTACGATATGGCCAAAGGTATTGGCGCCAGCATCACCATACCGATCGGCATCCAAACTGGCACCAATTCCGAGAGAATCCATTAATAAAATACAAACGCGTGGCATCATAATCCTTGTAAACGACGACAATAAGTTTCTTTTAAACCAAACAAAACAATAATCGCCACAATAAGTCCAATTGGTAAAATCGTCGTGGCGAATTGATAATCACCGAGCGAATAGATGGGCACTTGATCGACCATTCGCATTTCACCATGTTTTAAAAGTAATGCGCTAAACAGGTTTTGATAAATAATATAACCGGTCTGAGTTAAAATAGATACGATACTCACAGCGGTTGCTGTCATCGCGGATGAGCTGCACTCAGCAACCAGTGCGTAGCTGATGACTTGCGTTGCCGTGAAGAAACCCAGGAGGAAAAATAAAACGCACATCATATGCAATGAAACGTCACAGTATAAAATACACAGCAAAACTAATAATGAAGCGATGACTCCAAACTTCATCGGTGCAATCCGCAGACCCAGTTTATCAGAGCACCAGCCCATGAATGGTCCGCCAAGAATAGACCCCAAAAACAAGAATGAATTAACCATGGCCGCACTTTGTTTGTCAATTTGTAATCGTTGCATTAAATAGAGCGATCCCATGACCGCACCAAATACCGCAATTGCCATATTCATCAAACTACCATACATTGCGGCACGAATGGTTTGTGGGTTTAAATAGGCAAGTTTCGCTGCGGTTAAGATATCGATTTGGGGATGGGGGGATGATTTCATTTGTTTAGGTTTGTCTTGAATAATTGCATACATGATCAGCAAGATGACGATACCGAGCCATCCTATCACCATCAAAGCATCTCGCCAGCCAATGTAGAGCACTAATTTAGTCAATGGGTATTGAGCCAACATGCCACCAGACATGGCGATGGTAACAATCAAACCGGTTACCAGCGCCATCTGCTTCGGAGGAAACCATCGTGAGGCAATCCGTATGGGGCCTAAAAAGCAGAATGCGCTACCAATGCCGGTGACAAATCGACAGCCCAGGGCTAAAAAGTAAGCGTGTGAATTGGCTAAAACAAACGTGCTAATCACACACAATAACATGGCGATGATGAGGGTTTTTTTTGCTGAGAATCGATCAAGGATCATGCCCGCAACAAATAAAAACAGCACATTTGATACGTAATAAATACTGCTCATATAAGTCATTTTGTCCGCTTGGATATGAAAATCTTGCATGATATTGTCGGCAATGGATGCAAACATATTGCCTTGAATAAATTCATAAAAGAAAAAAAGCGAAGCGACCAAGCAAATACACCACGGCAACCAAGAAGATGTTTGTCGGTCCTCATAATCAATTTGATATTTTTCCACGATCTCCACCAATAGTTCTCCTGACGATGTATTTTGTTGCTAGTGACAAAATGTCTCCCTCAATTTGAATGTAGACAATAACGCTATCATGGCGGCGATTGGGAATATCCACATTCCATGTTGAAAATCGCTCACTGAATAACGTAGGATAGCGCCATCTGCGTGATACTGCATTAACATACCAAATAAAACTTGTCCAACGCCGCCGCCACCCATCACAATCATCGATGCAATACCAGTTGCTGCCCCTGCATTGTCGGGATGGTTGCTTTCTGCAATCAGCGGATAGCTGATAACTTGTGTGCTGGTGAATAATCCAAGTAAGAAAAAAAATATACTCAAAGTCAGTTGGGACATCACCTGGCCTGTTAATAAAAATAAGACAATGATGCCCGTGGCAAGCGCACCGACGATCATCAATGGTTTGCGACGTCCTTGCAAGTCAGATAACCAGCCGACCAAGGGACACCCCAAGATGCTACCGATATAAATAAAACTGATAACACGACTGGCTGTCATGTTGTTCATATGATGAGTGGTTTGCAAGTAATTTTCACCCCACAGCGCACAAAGAACCATGATTGGTAAATTAAGGCAAGCCGTATAGATGCCTGCTAATAAGTTTTGCGGGTTCAAGAGAGTTTGTTTTAGGTTTAAATCAATAGGACGCGCAGATTTGGTAGGCTCTCGTTTATCACGCACAAAAATTGCAATCCAAATAAAAATCAGGACACCAAATAAGACATCGATAAAAATAGCCTGTCGCCAACCAACCAGGGTATTTAAATAGGCGAAGGGGGTCAGTGCAACCATGCCACCTACAAATGCCATGGTTACAATACAACCAATCACCAAGGCTTGACGATTAGGTGGGAACCAGCGCAGCACAAGTACCACACAAGATAAAAAACAAAAGGCATTGCCAACGCCGGTCAAAGAATGAAAGAAAGCGGCCCAAGCAAAAGAGGGCGCCAATCCAAAGCCTATTGTCCCAAGCAAACAGACAAATAAAGCGCTTAAGATCACTCGATGGGCAGGAAATCGATCTAGAATAAAACCAGCCGGTAATAAAAAAAACAGATTAGCCCAAACAAAGGTACTAGACATCCAACTGACTTGAGTTGCATCGATGTGAAAACTCGATCGCAATCGTTGGTTAATGACGTCAAAGAGGTTCAATTGAAAAAACTCATAAAAAAAGAACAAACCGGCAGATAAACAAATCAACCAAGGCTTGCGGCATTTTCTTATGTAAGATTGGACTAACAAAGCGACTCCTTGACAGGAAAAACCGCATCAAATTTGTGGCCGGAAGTATATCAAAATCTAAATCATATTGGTATTCTTAATCAGTACATTCGATAGAAATCCCACTTTCTCCCAATTTAAGGATGAGTTATGAGAAGAAAATGGTACTTGGCTTTCGGACTTGTTTTAATTTTTCTGATATTGAGGGCGATTATTTGGGGGCATGCAGATTGGTTGCCGTTTTTGATTGTGCCGATGATTGTGATCACCCTTTACGATTTTTTTCAAAAAAAACATACTATTTTGCGAAATTTTCCCTTTTTGGGCCATTTTAGATTCCTCATGGAATTTGTTCGCCCGGAAATTCAGCAATATTTTATTGCGAATGATGAGCAAGAACGTCCTTTTAACCGTGAGACACGCTCAATCATCTACGAACGTGCGAAAGGTGACCGCGATACGATACCGTTCGGTACCTCAAAAGACATCATGAAAATTGGGTATAGCTGGGTTTTGCATTCATTGGCGCCGAAGTCAGTCGATGAAGTGGAGGGCCGTTTGTTACTCGGCGGGCCTTCTTGTAAAAAACCATATTTAGCATCCCGACTCAACATATCAGCGATGAGTTTTGGCTCCCTTTCAGAAAACGCCATTATTGCTTTGAATCAAGGTGCTAAAATAGGTGATTTTTCACATAACACGGGAGAAGGTGGTTTGACTCCCTATCATTTACAAGGTGGGGCAATCATTTTTCAATTGGGAACGGCTTATTTTAGTTGCCGAGATGATCAAGGACGATTCGATGAAAACTTATTTTCAGTTGAAGCAAATCGTGATGAAGTGAAAGGCATTGAAATTAAATTGTCTCAAGGGGCGAAGCCATCACATGGCGGTATTTTACCTGCTGCCAAAGTGACACCAGAAATCGCTGCCATCCGCAAAATTAAAATGGGTCAAGATGTCCTTTCTCCGCCGGCGCATACTGCTTTTACAACACCTGTAGAAATGATGCTTTTTATTCAAAAGTTAAGGGATTTAACCGGAGGTAAACCGATTGGTTTTAAATTGTGTCTGGGACGTAAAGAGGATTTTTTCGCGCTTTGTAAGGCCATGCTGATCACCAATATTTTACCTGATTTTATTACAGTAGATGGGGCAGAGGGTGGCACGGGTGCCGCACCTCAAGAATTTGCCAATCACATGGGTGAGCCATTAGAGGCTGGATTGATTTTTGTTCATAATGCTTTGGTGGGTATTGGTCTTCGGGATAAAATTAAGATCATTTGTAGTGGCAAAATAGCCTCTGGTTTTGATATGGTTTTGAGGGTAGCGATGGGCGCTGATTTTTGTAACAGTGCCCGTGCCATGATGATGTCTCTCGGTTGTGTGCAAGCCAAACAGTGCAATGCCAATACCTGCCCAACCGGCATTACCACCCAAAATCGTCGCTTGCAACGAGGATTGGTTATCGAGCAAAAAAAGCATCGGGTAGCGGCTTATCATCAAAACACCATTCATAGTTTTTTAGAAATTGTGGGGGCGATGGGCTTATCTGATCCGAGTCATTTAAACCCCGATTATATTATGAGACGTGTTTCAAATCATATTTCGAAACCTTTGAGTGAAATTTATGACTATTTGAAACCGGGTGATTTGTTGGGCCCGACTATACCGAGCGCATATAAAAAATATTGGGATTTGGCTGATCCTAATCGATTTTAAGAGGGCCCGTCAATAGCTTACAACAAGGCGAGCATGCCCTGTAAAGCTTTGGTCACGGCTTGTTGTCGAATGCCAACTCGATCACCTTGAAATAAAAAATGTTGAACATGGACTGGGGTTGAGATACTTGCCCAGGCAATCCACACCGTGCCAACCGGTTTTCCAGCGGTGCCACCATCGGGCCCAGTAATCCCGCTGATGGCAGCTGTTAATTGCACGTGGCTGATTTGTAAAGCACCATCGGCCATCTCAGAAACGGTTTCTTTGCTCACAGCACCATATTCTTGTAGGGTTTTTTTTGAAACGCCTAGCATGAGTTGCTTGGCATCATTTGAGTAGGTAACATACCCGCGATCAAACCAAGCCGAGCTACCAGGACAATCGGTGATCGCTGCTGCTAAACTACCGCCGGTGCAAGATTCCGCTACGGCACAAAGCCAATGGTGACTTAATAAGCGCCGCCCCAATTCCATCGCCAATTTCATGTTAAGCAAAGACTTCCTCCAAAAAATGAACCATGCTCTGTATCGCCCGTTGAGTCGCAACACGATTATAGATAAGTCCTGCGTCTAAATCATGGGCCGATGGATTGGTAAATGCGTGTTTTATTTGCCCGTACATGTGTATTTGCCAATCGATCTCCGCTTCGGTCATTTCCTGGCAAAATGCATGGACTTGTTCAGGTTGGACCATGGGATCTTGGTAACCGTGTAAGGCTAATATTTTGGCATGAATGGTTTGATTGGGTATGTCGCTGGGTTTATTGAGTAGCCCATGAAAACTAACCACACCGGATATCTTCGCACCACTTCTCGCTAAATCTAACGCGCACAATCCACCAAAACAAAAACCAATGACAGCAATCCGCTGCTGATCAACTTGTGGCATCAAGCTCAGCGTATCCAAGGCTGCCTGCACACGAGACCTGAGTAAAAAGCGATTTTGGATCAGCGGTTGCATGAACGCCAGTTTAGCCTCTGTGGTTTCACCGATGCGGCCAAGACCATACATGTCTGCCGCAAACCCGATATAGCCTAGGTTTGCGATTAAATCAGCTTTTTGGCAGGCGAAGTCATTGCGACCGGACCAGTCATGAATGACGATAACAGCAGGCTTGGGGGCAAGTGTTTGATCGGCACTGGTTAAATATCCATGCAATTCCAGGTCCCCATGGTGATAAATACAGTTTGATATAGCCATCCTGACTCCAGTTACTACTTGTGGTCAATAGTGTATGATGAGACATCGATATTTAGCAATAGACTTTTAGGTATTGACCGCCGTTTCGACCAAGCTGAGTTTTGGGTCAAGGCAGAGCACGTCGGCCGCGCCTTGGCCCAACGCCGACTTTTACTGTGACCATTTCATTGTTGAGTGATCTAAAAATGCAGACAAATTTGGATGTACGATCATTATTTTTAAAAGCATACACCCTCCAGCATGAAAACCAAATTCAAGAAGCGATTCTGCTCTACCAGGATATCTTGGTCCAACATACAAATCATCTTGATGCCATGCGTTATTTAGGCTTGGCTTATGCCCAAATGGAAGACATGCCACAAGCAATTGCGTGGATGAAACGGGCTTTGGCCATTCAACCAAGTGATGCCAATTTACATATGAATCTTGGCAATGCTTATAAACGCTGCGGTGAGTTCGATCATGCCATTGAACAGTATCAACAGGCATTGGCCATCGACCCAAACTATGCTCAAGCATATAACAATTTAGCTGGGATTTACGCTAAAAAAGATCAATATCACCTGGCTTTGCAAGCTTATCGAAAAGCAGTGCACGCAGAGCCTGGTTTTACCCAAGCCCATTTTAATTTGGGTTTGTTGTTGTTGCGATATCATGAATTGGCTGCAGCAGAAATTCAATTTAATAATGTATTCGCGCTTGATCCCAGCAATACGGGTGCTCAATTCTATTTGGGTTTATTGAAATTACAAGCCGACGATCTGGAGGCGGCTGAGACCCTGTTCAAAGAGGTGTTAGCGATTGAACCACATGATATTGACGCTTTGGTTAATTTAGGTGTGACTGCCTTAAAGCAATCCAGAGAACAAGTGGCCATTGATTATTTTACTCAAGCTTTGCTATTGGATGAAAACAATATTGAAGCGCGGAACAATTTAGCCGCCACATTCATTCATTTTGATAGGTATGAAAACGCATTGATGCATTATGATTTGTTAATAAAAGATGATCCGGAAAATATAGAGTATTTGTATAATATTGGCGTGGCGCAAATGGGATTGGGTCACATTCAGGATGCAGTGACAAGATTTGAAAAAATTTTACGATACCAAAATACGCATTTTGGTGCACTCAGTAATTTGGCGGCGATTGAAATGCGGGCGGGTCATCGCGATGCGGCTTGTGAATTACTAAAACGTGCTTTACAGGCGAAGCCTGATGATCAAACCAGTCGCTTTATGTTAGAAGCTTTAACAGGAGACCACAAACAACTACCTACTTGCTCTGCTTACGCACATGATTTATTTAACCATTATGCAATGTATTACGAAAAGCATGTTCAGGATGTATTAAATTACGCTATTCCACAACGAATTTGGGAAGTTTTTTGTCAACTTGATTGCAAAAAAGTGGAGCGGGGGCTGGACTTGGGGTGCGGTACTGGGTTGACGGGTCTGGTGTTACGGCCGTTTTGTCAATATTTAGTCGGGGTAGATATTGCTGCCAATATGCTGTCAGTTGCTCGCGAAAAGCAGGTTTATGATGATCTGGTTGAATCAGAAATCATCCGTTTTTTACACCAAGATACAGCGCGTTATCAATTGGTGGTTGTTGCCGATGTCTTGCCGTATCTGGGTGATTTAGAACCCATATTTGAAGCCATCAAACCGAGGCTTGGCGCTGATAGTTTGTTTGTGTTTACCACTGAAATCAGCGCAGACGAGCCCTGGAAAATACAAAAAAGTCTGCGTTTTGCTCATCATCCTGATTATCTCCAAGCATTGTGCGATCAGCATGGTTTCAAGGTCAATTATCAACAGATCATCACAGCACGCAAGCAAGAAAACCAGGATTTGAACGTGATGTTATCCGTCCTTGCGCTGTCAGGGTGAAAATACCAATGAAACACACGCCTTAGCTCTCTTCACTAACCAATGTATCCAGGTATTTTTCGGCATCTAAAGCAGCCATGCATCCAAAACCGGCTGAGGTAACTGCTTGGCGGTATACTTGATCAGCAACATCGCCGCACGCAAAAACACCGGGTATGTTGGTTGCAGTTGCCATCCCAGCTAAGCCGGATCGAATGCTGATATAACCATCGTTCATCGCCAATTGATCTTGGAATAATGCGGTATTTGGGGTGTGGCCAATGGCGATGAAGATGCCATCGGTGGTGATATTTGTCAGTTCATTTGTTTTTAAATGACGTAAACGAGCGCCGGTTACCTTGGTCTTATCTCCCAGCACTTCATCGATGGTGCTATCCCATACGATGCGAATATTGCCAGCTCGAACTTTTTCAAAGAGTCGTTCTTGTAACATTTTTTCTGCACGCAGGCTATCACGTCGATGAATCAAGGTCACGTGGCTGGCGATGTTGGCAAGGTACAGAGCTTCTTCAACTGCGGTGTTGCCGCCGCCGATTACACACACTGTTTTATTGCGATAAAAAAAACCATCACAGGTTGCACAAGCAGAGACGCCACGTCCTTGATATGCTTTTTCAGAGTCCAAGCCCAGATAGCGGGCAGATGCACCGGTTGCAATAATGAGGACATCGCACGTGTATCTCTTAGTATCGCCTTTCAGTTCAAATGGACGAGTTTTCAAATTTGCGTGTGTGATATGGTCCATGATGATCTGGGTATCAAAACGGGCGGCATGCGCTTGCATTCGTTCCATCAATACGGGTCCTTGTAAACCGGATACATCTCCTGGCCAATTATCGACATCCGTTGTGGTGGTTAATTGACCGCCCATTTCCATGCCGGCGATGAGCGTTGGTTTTAAATTAGCGCGTGCGGCGTAGATTGCGGCGGTATACCCAGCTGGTCCTGAGCCTAAAATAATTAATCGATGATGATGGGTTGTATTCATTTTTATGCTTACTCATTTATGTTAGTATGTGGAATCATATGATAAAACTTGAGTCTTTAAAATAGTTATGCAAAAAGAGAGAGAAGAGGTTGAGGTTGCTGTCTCCAAATCCATCCAAGCTAATTTTTTAACAAGACATATCACGGAAGGTGTTTTTATTGTTGTGCTAACCTTCGCTTTGTTCTTGTTTTTATCTTTAATGACCTACCAGGTGGGTGATCCTGGTTGGACGCACTTGGCTAAGCCCAAGCGTGTTGTCAATGCTGGGGGTCAGGTCGGCGCTTACACAGCCGATACTGTTTATTGGGTGTTGGGTTACGCGTCTTATTTATTGCCGGTATTGACCACCTATGCTGCGGGCATGATTTTGTTGGAGCATCGCGCGATTCATATGGTGCACCAGGGTGCTTTATTATTGCGAGGGTTTGGTCTTCTGTTATCACTGTTTGGTAGTTGTGGATTACTTGCATTACAAGTGCGAGCCAACCAAGCTTCGGGTATTTATTTCTCCGGCGGAGTAGTGGGACAAGTGATTGCGATGGGATTAAGTCGCGTTTTGAACGTGCAAGGCGCCTTATTGATACTGTGTGCGGGTTTTTTAATTGGAATTAATTGGTTAACGGGTCTTTCTTGGGTGCGTGTGCTCGAGTGGATTGGTTGTTACAGCTTGGTCCTTGGTCGCTGGCTTCTGCACCGAACGAGGATATCGATCCGCTGGTTACGCAGCCAAATCGCTTATTTACAGGATTTGCGTTTACAAAAGGAACAAAAAAGCCAACTATTGGTTGATAAGCCTGCTGTGATATTCACCCCGCGAATTCAGAAGGTAAAAAAAGAAAAAACACCACCTAAATTATTGCCAATGCTCAATACAAGCATAGATAAACCAACACCGATTAAAATGTCCAAAGAACTGCCCAATATCAAAGTAATTGGTACCTTGCCTGCTTTGAGCTTGCTCGATGCAGGACAGCCTGGAAAACCGATGGGTGGCTATTTACATCAAGAGTTGGAAACATTATCACGTGATGTGGAGCAACATTTGTTGGATTTTGGAATCAGCGCAGATGTGGTTGCCGTTCATCCAGGGCCCGTGATCACTCGTTTTGAGCTCCAACTGGCTGCAGGGATTAAGGTCAGTCGATTAACCGCATTAGCTAAAGATTTGGCCCGTTCTTTATCGGTGACTAGTGTACGGGTGGTGGAAATTATTCCTGGTAAAACAGTGGTCGGAATTGAGTTGCCGAACCCCAATCGCGCCATGGTCTGTTTGTCCGAGGTTTTGTCTTCCGATGTTTATCAACAGGCGCACTCGCCGTTGACCTTGGCATTGGGCGTGGATATTGCGGGCCATCCGATGGTGGTTGATTTGGCGAAAATGCCGCATCTATTGGTCGCGGGAACCACGGGTTCGGGTAAATCTGTTGGCATCAATGCCATGATTTTGAGTTTGTTATTTCAGGCAACCCCTGAACAGGTGCGCCTCATTTTGGTTGATCCGAAAATGCTTGAATTATCAGTTTATGATGGCATTCCGCATTTATTAACCCCGGTGGTGACTGATATGCGCGAAGCAGCAAGCGCGCTGCGCTGGTGTGTTGCGGAAATGGAGCGGCGCTATCGGTTAATGGCGGCATTGGGTGTTCGTAATTTATCTGGTTTTAACACGATGATAACCGATGCAAAGGCAAGTGGTGATGAAATTGCTGATCCATTATGGAAACCAACTGATTCGATGGATTTAGAAGCCCCACCTTTGCAAATATTGCCATATGTGGTGGTTGTCATTGATGAACTCGCTGACATGATGATGGTGGTTGGTAAAAAAGTAGAACAACTGATTGCCAGAATTGCTCAAAAAGCCCGTGCTGCGGGGATTCATCTCATATTGGCGACCCAGCGTCCATCTGTTGATGTGCTAACAGGTCTGATTAAGTCCAATATTCCCACACGAATTTCTTATCAAGTTTCTTCTAAAATCGATTCACGCACGATTTTGGATCAGCAAGGCGCTGAGCAATTGCTTGGGCATGGTGATATGTTATTTTTAGCACCCGGAACAGGTGCGCCATTGCGGGTACATGGTGCATTTGTAGATGACAAAGAAGTCCATCGAGTCGCGGATGATTGGCGGGCACGTGGAGCCCCGGATTATATTGATGAGATTACGCGTTTAAGTAGTGACAGTTTAGATGGCGATATCAATGAAGACAAGCCAGTGGTTGAGGATGCTGATCCCCTTTACGATCAAGTGGTTGAATTTGTCATTCAAACTCGCAAGGCCAGCATTTCCTCGGTGCAACGTCGGTTTAAGATTGGCTATAATCGCGCCGCACGTTTGGTTGAGGAAATGGAGCGAACAGGATTGGTTGGACCTTTAGATGGTGGATTTAGAGATGTGTTGGTATCAACGGTTGTTGAGGATTAATCATGATGACTATCCAGCTTTTTGCAAGGAAACGCCTCATTTGGCAAAGCTTAGGTGTTGCGTCCATTCTGTTCGTGTTGTTATCTAATGCGCATGCTGATGCCAATTCCGATTATTTGCAATCCAAACTAAATCATATTCGCACCATGACTGCTTCATTTGACCAAGTCGTCAAAGCAAAGAAACGGATAATCTCACGCTCACAGGGTACGATGGCTCTGTCGCGCCCTGGTCACTTTCGTTGGCAAACCACGAGGCCTATGGCACAATTGGTGATAGCCGATGGGAGTCGGTTGTGGGTTTACGATGTTGAGTTAGAGCAGGTCTCGGTGAAAAAGCAGGGCAGTCGGCTTGGTGGAGCAGCTGCGCTCTTTTTAAATGGGCCAAATGACCAGATTACGCAAGATTTTGATGTCTCATGGATCAAAAAAGATCATGCCGATTATTTTGATCTAACCGCGAAATCCAATAAAGCCAGTTTTGAACGAGTTAAACTGGTGTTTTCAGGCGATAAATTAACCACTATTCAATTGTTTGACCAACTTGGTCAGCAGACGGATGTACAATTAAACCAGGTGAAGATTAATCCACAACTTGCCGCTTCCGTATTTAAATTCAACGTGCCGAAAGACGTGGACGTGGTTCAGCAATAAATGAGGGTTTATTTGACTAACATGAAGCACTTGATACTGAAAACGCATAAGAAACTGCGGGGTTCTTTGCGCCATGTTTGGGGGCGTAAGGATCACTCGAAGCGGATCTTATTCAAAATAATGAAGCGGTGCTGGGTGTTATTGGCTGTTGTGTTGATAATCGCTGCCATGATTTTTACTTTATTTCGGGCATTAACCCCTTGGGTTAAGCAATATAAAACGCAAGTCGAGCATCAATTAACGGTTTTACTCGGACAACCCGTGACGATTCAGGATTTAGAAACCAGTTGGTACTGGTTTCAACCGGTTCTCAAGATGGATCAAGTGACGTTAGAGGATGCCAATCAGCATGTGCTCAAACTCAATAAACTATTGGTGGGAATTAACTTATGGAGCTCATTTTGGAGTTGGCAAGTTAAACCGGGCGTATTGTATGTGGAAGATGTCCATTTAACGATTCATCAAGTTGATAGTCATTGGGAGATCGATGGCTTAAACCAGCACAGTCAATCAGTGACTGTTGATCAAGACGCTTATTTACCGATTATAGGTTGGCTCTTGGCGCAAGATAAAACGGTGGTTAAACGATTTTCGGCAACGATTTATTTAGCCAACAACACGATCTTGCCAATCCAGGAACTTAACTTAAAAGCCAAAAATTCCCATGGACACTATCGATTATTTGCCCATGCTCTACTGAAACAAAAAATCCCAACCATGATCTCAGTGGTGGCCGATATGCAATTGAATCCCAATATGATTCGCCAAGCCAGTGGGCACGTTTATGTCTCATTACAAAATTTTTTACCGGCGCAGTGGCAGGGATTTTTTCCAAATTTTACATACCATGCCAAGCACGGGCAATGTAACTTAGAGGCTTGGGTTGATGTGACTGAGGGACAGATTGTGAACGCCCAGTCATTGATTCATGTCCAAAACTTTGTTTGGGATGGTCCCACTTATGAGCAGTTGCCACGGAAGATTGATTTACTAGATGGCAATTTTGCCTGGAAAAAGGTCAAAGTTGGTTGGCAGCTAACCGCCGATCAACTCAAGTTACAAGCAGGTGGCGTGAATTGGCCTCAAAACGCTTTGCGACTGGAATATAAAAAGACAACTGATGCATATTATTTATTCCTTAAACACTTAACGATTGCATCGCTTCTCTCAGCGCAGATTGATTGGCCTGATAAGATGAAAACCATGTTGCAACTAAAGCCGAGTGGGGAACTCATCGACACACAGGTCAATATCAAACAAAAACAGTTGGATTATGTGTTAACAAAATTTAACGCACTTGGATGGCAGGGCTCAAACGAGATTCCATCAGTCAGCCCTCTGTCTGGCGTTGTATATTGGGGGCCTAATGAAGGACGGTTGGTCCTGGATAGTGAGCATACTAAAATTTCCATGAACCGACTACCACCCCTGACCTTTGATGTATTGAATCTAGATTTGGGTTGGAAACAGTTGAATAATGGCCTCAGGCTCAGCATGGATCGCTTTGTGTTAAGCCACCCGAACCTCCTTCTCAGTGCAACGGGCGCATTAGATAATCCGAGCGAACCCGATGCTAATTTACGTTTAAGCATGGAATTCTCTGCCAAAAATGCTGCCAAATTCTTGGCCTACATCCCTTCTCAAGGGTTAAAACCGAAATTTGATGAGTGGTTGAAACATGATATCAAACGAATTGCTCATGCTGTTGGTCGATTGGCCATCAATGGCAATTTGGCTGATTTTCCTTATGATCATCAGCCTGGTGAATTTTCTATTGTGAGTCATGTCAGTGGGGTTGATCTGTTAATTAATGACACGTGGCCTATGAATCGTGATATGGATGCGGATATTGTTGTTAACAAGCGATCGTTCATTGCGAATATTGATCAAGCGAATTTAAAAGGGGTGCTTCTCGATAAAGTCAATCTGGTGATTGATGATATTGGTTTGGGAAAAGAATCACTGTTGTTGCATGGGAATGTCGAAGCACCGGGTAATCAGATCAAGCGCTATATTTTTGCTTCGCCGTTGCGAGATCGTTTGACAAGATGGAAAGCGATAGATTTTGAGGAAGACATCGGTCTTGATTTACGTTTAGATATACCGCTTTATCCTGAAAGTGATCACGTGGCGGCGCTTGGCGAATTGACCTTTGCGAATAATCCGGTGGTCGTTCATCTCTCCCAGTTGCCTATCCCGTTTGATGATGTAACTGGTTCCCTTCAATTCAATGAATATGGACTAACCGATGGTCATTTACAAGGGACGCTCGATGGTTTGCCGTTTGCGTTGCAGACCCAAGCCATTCTTGAACCCAAACCGGGTACTTTGTTGACTATTGAAGGTGAAGCAACCACGGATTACCTCCAACAAACCTTTGCGTCGTCATGGTTAAATGTTATGTCAGGCCATTTAAAAATCACGGGTTTGTGGACTATTTTTCAAGATGTCAGCGACGCGGATCAGTTGCATATTGATTCATCGATGCAAGGTGTGGCTATCAATTTACCTAAACCATTTGCTAAGGCGGCCGATGAGCGTGCGCCACTGACGGTTGATTTGGTTTTTAATCCCAAGGGCACGATGGGGGTTCATTTAAATTACGATGATCGCCTCAACAGTGAATTGTTATTAAAACCAGGGCATGGCGCTTTAGAGCTCAATCAGGGTGAAGTGCATTTGGGTCCAGAAAAAGTCAAGTTACCAAATCAGCCTGGTTTAAAGGTAACCGGATCTTTAGCAACCGTTGATTTAGCCCAATGGCATGATGCGTTAGATAAATTTCCGGCTCAAGGGTCATCTTCGGTGCTTGAGCAGTTGCATGAGGTGATTTTGAATATCGGCCAGCTCAGCTTTTTGGGTCAAAAATATGATCATGTCTTATTTAAAACCAACCAACTTGCAAAAAATGATTGGAATATCAAACTGAACCAGGCAGATTTTGCTGCTGATCTCCATTACAATCCCGCCCGTCACTTAATGAGCGGCACAATCAATCATTTGTATTTAAACCCAACGCAGTTAACTCACCAGCTTAATGCAAGCAAATGGAATATTCAACCGCAAGATATCCCCAATCTCAATTTAGAGGTTCTGGAATTAAAATACAAAGCGATTGATATTGGCCGGGTGAGTCTAAAAACCACGAGTCACCCAACAAGCTGGACCTTGGATCAGTGCGATATTCTGTCATCTGATTATCAGTTGGGGGTGCAAGGAGATTGGCAAACAACCGGGCAGAAAAACACGTCCAAGGTGCAAGCCCATTTGGTGATCAAAGATTTGGGTAAAAGTTTAGAGCGTTGGCATTTGACACCAGCGGTTGATGCACGTCCAGGTACGATTTCTTTTCAGGGAGGCTGGTCGGGGCCTTTTTACGATTTTTCCCTACCCAAAGTAACTGGAAAAATGCAAATTGTTTTTAAAAATGGTCGTATCAGTCATCTGGATAAAAGCACAGAAGAAAAGTTGGGATTAGGGAAATTACTAAGTATCTTAAGTTTACAAACCATTCCAAGACGACTCAAGCTTGATTTTAGTGATTTATCGGAGAATGGATATAGTTTTGATATGTTTAAAGGTAACTTTGATTTAAAGCAAGGGATCATGAGCACACAAGATAGTTATCTGGATGGCCCGGTTGCTTACGCGAGCATGCGGGGTGATTTTGATTTAAGTAAAAAGTTATACGACGTGAATTTACGGATAACACCATACATTACGGCTAGCCTCCCTGTGGTAGCCACCATAGCAGGTGGCCCGATTGCCGGCTTTGCCACTTGGGTGGCCAGCAATCTCATCAATAAAGGCATGCAAAAAATCAGCGGATATACCTATAAAATTTCAGGCCCCTGGTTAGACCCTGTCGTCCAGCAAGTCAGTATTGATAAAAGCGCACATTAACTTCATATTTTCCCAGGTGCAATGCAAAGGATCAACCATAGGTTAAGCCTCGGGGCAACGAATATACTCGGCGCATGACAAACTGAGGTCAATTTGTCACCTTTTGCTGATTTCATATTGGGTCTAGGCCCAACCTACGGCTAATTTATCTGTCCCTCTAAGAGAGTTACACTTTTTTCCCGGGCATTTTTCAGTATAAATTTTTCCAGCTTCTTTTGATCAAATAAAATATTTGGTGTATAATTAAATTACATATAATGCTTGGGAAGTTGTTGTGAGTGCGAATAATAACGACATAAGACTGAAGGTTCAAGATATTTACAATTTGGCCAAAAGGGCTGCCGATGGTGTAAAGCCCTCCGAAACTGGCTCAGATCCTAACTATCATAATTATTGTGTTTATTTGATTAACGCCCTCAATCTTATCGGTGTAAATGACAGAGATGATTTTATAGATGACACAAAGAAGGTCAAGACTCTAGATGAGGCAAATGTTTTAATACAGAGTAAATTAAATGGCAGCTGGACCGATCATTTAAATAAATTAAAAGAAATTGTTGAGTTGATTAATAATGGTAATAATGTCCAACAAATCAAAGAAAAGATAAATACATATATCATAAACAGTTCCCCTGAAATCCCAACAGTAACAGTAAATATTTCTGATAGTGACGTCATGCAAGATTTTACTCAAAGCGAAAACCACAGTAATACTGATGCTTCGAATAGGACTGATGCTTCGAGCACGAAAAAAGTGAGGTGGTGGGATGAACCGCTAACAGGGGGAGCTGTCACAGAAATTACACAAAAAAAAGCAGATACAAAATCATCTGATGACTCAAAAGAAGAACATTTGGAAGTTGGTGATGTTACTCATGAAAGCCAGTCCTCTCCACAAAAACCCAGTGATTCGAATCTAAATAGTACTATTGATGAGGTCGACTCAGCAACCCTGACAGAAAAACCGGATATTTCGCAATACGAAGGTTTGGCTTCTGTTCAAATTCAGAAACCTTTGAATTATGTGAGCATTCCACCTTTCTCACCTCCAAAAAATAATGCTGCGGCAACTGACGAAAAGGAATTCCCTCAGAAGGTAAAGAACTGGGTTAGTAAGGTGGAGGGTTTGTCTTGGTGGTATCAGCTCCAAGGTTACCGATTTTATTTTAGCTTTTCAAAAGCTGATCATGATACTTCTAAAGCGTGCTTTGAGTTGTCTAGTAAATTATTTGAAGCAGCTAAAAGCGTCAAAAATGAACTACCGAATCTCAGTGATAAAGATAAAAAAGGGTTTTTAGCTAAGCTTTTTGGTTCTGTTCCAACGCAGGATAGCAAAATGCAAAAAATAAAAGAAAGCAAGACGCAGGCTGGCCAAAAAATATTAGAAAATTTGTCTCTCTTCAAGAGTGAGTTAGATAATACTTCTACTGAAGTCAAGAAATTAAGTACCTTAAAAGACGAAAAGTTGTTTGATGGTATAATTTCACCTGAGATGAAACAATAATGCCTAGAAAGTCATCTTAGTACACGACAAAAAAATAAATGTTCATGGTTTGTCGTCCCCGCGCAGGCGGGGATCCATGCTGATATTGGCCTCATACCAAATTCACAATAGATTCCCGCCTTCGCGGGAAAGACAGTATCATTTTTGTGGTGTAAAAAGGAAAGTCATTTAAAACAAAAGGAGAGACTCTGTGTACTTAACTAGTATCGTAACTCCCCAGGTTGTGGATAAGTTTGATTTTAATTGAATCAACTTGATTCGACGTCATCCTGAACGCAGTGAAGGATCTCCCGAATTTGGCTCAAACCATGTCAATTGGAGATCCTTCACTGCGTTCAGGATGACGAGTGGCTTAGCCGATGTTTACCCCCAAAAGAGCCCGCTCAGGGAGACGTACCTGGGGAGCTTCATAAAACCAACAGTTAGTTTGCGCTAACTTAGGCAGAAATAAAGTGGTTACGTGCTTACGTCGTAAAGGAGAACCGCAATGAAATGGATCATGGTTGCGAATACAAATGATTGTCGGATTTATGAGTATGATAACCAAATTCAAGATATAACCTTAATCGATGAGATTAACCACCCTGAAAATCGCTTGAAAAATCGAGCATTCACCACTGAGCGGCCGGGTCATTATCAAGTGTCCAGTACCTGCCGTGGTGCTTTTGATCCAGATGAGACCGCCCATGACTTTGCGGTTGACCATTTCGCCAGAGAATTAGCGATACGTCTCAATGATGGTCGCATTCGCCATGAATATGATGATGTCACCTTGTTGATGCCATCCGAAATGGAGGGTTTGGTGAATAAACATTTAAATAAAAATATTAAACCGTCCATTCGCAAAGTCATTCAAAAAAACTTAATGCATTTATCAGAGCATGAATTAAAGCTTTATTTATTCAAAGTTTTTAATAAAAACCTGTTGCATTGAGTGAATAAATCCAATCCCACATGGGTGTGTTGCATTACAATTTGGGGGGCAGAGAAACTCAATTATTTTAATGTGACAACCCGGACCAATCCCAACGGTGATCTTAATTTATTAAAAATAGAATGATACACTTTGCTTGATGGCAGGGTACCAACTCTTCTGAGTTAGGTTCGGTATTGAATAAAAAGTCGTAACTGCTCGTGGGGGGCGTCACCGCCGGTCTTATCTGGGAGTGAGCTGTTACAGAAAGTCAACGTTAGGGTGGGGCATGCACTTACATATATTGGGATTGAGTGGGACATTTATGAGTGCCTTGGCTATTTTGGCACGTGAGTCTGGTTTTCGGGTAACGGGGAGTGATGCTAATTGTTACCCACCGATCAGTGATTTACTTGCAGCGCATCAGATTCAATGGACCGAAGGCTATGAAGACCCCAGCCAAGCCTTGCAAGCAGATTGCGTGGTTGTCGGCAATGCAATGAAACGGGGCATGCCCGTGATTGAAGCCGTCCTTGATGCCAGGAAACCATATACATCCGGACCCCAATGGTTAGCTGAACATATTTTGCCTAAATATAAAGTCATTGCCATTGCAGGGACTCATGGTAAAACCACCACGACCTCGATGTTGGCGTTTATTCTCCATCAAGCCGGATTATATCCTGGTTTTTTAATTGGTGGCGTGGCCACTGATTTTAAAACCAGTGCACAGCTTGGGCGGGGCGAATGGTTTGTCATCGAAGCCGATGAATATGATACCGCTTTTTTTGATAAACGCCCAAAGTTTATGCACTATCATCCTCAGGTAGCTATTTTAAACAATTTAGAATTTGATCACGCTGATATTTATCTTAACTTGTCTGCTATTCAACAGCAATTTCATTATTTGTTAAGAACGATTCCAAGCTCTGGCCTTGTGATCAAACCTCGTGGAGATGTGGCATTGAATGAAGTGCTGTCACAAGGTGTTTTTTCTAACGTGGAAGAACTGAGTAGTAGCCAGGATGCATATTGGCGCGCAGAATTACTAGATGAAGTGGGTTCTTCCTTTAAAGTATGGCGCCAGGGTAAATTGGTTGCGACCATCAATTGGTCTTTAATAGGACAGTTTAATGTCGAAAATGCACTGGCTGCCATTGCCGCCAGTGCGCATGCAGGGGTGCATCCCTCTGTTTCAGCAAGGGCATTGGAGGCGTTTACGCCGGTCAAACGCCGGTTGGAAGTTCGTTCCAAACAACATGGTATCACCATTTATGATGATTTTGCGCACCATCCCACAGCCATAGCAAAAACGATTCATGCTTTAAAACAAAGTGGTCGCCATCAACGAATGATGGTGGTGATAGAGTTTGCCTCATATACCATGCGCACAGGCGTACATGTGCAGGAAATGGCACACGCTTTAGATGGGGTTGATGGGGCATTTATATTGAATCCCAACGAATTTTCACTGACACAAATGACGGAGAACTGGCAGTTTCCGTATCAAATCTTACCCACAACAACGGCGATTGTAGATGCTGTCATGGAGCAAGCCCGTGCAGGTGATGCCGTGCTTGTCATGAGTAACCGCGGATTTGATAATATTCATCAGCGGTTGATTCAAGGGGTTGAAAAAAAATTTAGCGTTTAACTCGCCATTTTTCCATGAACCATTGCCCTTAGAACATGCTCCTGAGACCGGAGATTGGCCCTTGGTCCAACGAAGATACCTGGGTGCATTACCAACTGATGTCAATTTGTCACCTGGTGCCCACTTCAGGTTGGGCCAAGGCCCAACCTACGCATGTTATATCTGTCGATAAGAGCGTTGTACCCTCCAACGGCGATTGCATTTAAAATTCAATATCTACGCATAAAATCGGAACCGTGACCGTCAGGGAGCGGAAATTTGTTCATAAAACCCGAACCGTGACCGTCAGGGAGCGGAAAAGTTACATACCCATATTGGATGTTCGATTTTTGTTTTCAAATATAGACATTGGTAAGCCTTGTTCATAAACAACATACTGTATTGCAGCTTCAACCTCTGCATCTTTCCATAAATATCGTGTGCTACCTTGTCATGCCCATCGATTTACTCTGTGACCATCCAATTTTGCATTTATTTAAATGCCGAGAAGCATATGATTTTATTGTGTTTATTATTTGTTTTGTCTGTAATATGGCATGAATAATGCAGTGCACATGATTGGATCTAACATGCCTGGCCAAGGGCATCCAGAGTCAGGCATTTAATTTTTAAAAGACATCTCGATGTTTAACATGGCGATGAATACAGGTCTCCGTCACTTTTAATTTCCCCCAAAATTAGGGGCTGTTGACAATTCAGATCTCCACGTCCCGCGACTTGTTCGCGGGACGTGGAGATCTGTTTTACTACAATATTGCTGTGCCTTGAGCAAGATCTCTGGATCCCGCGGACAAGCAGCGGGAAGTAGGGCTTCGAAAGATGTATTGTCAACAAACCCTAATAATAGATCAGTAAGTTACGTGTATATCACGTGCTAAACAAAATTTCCGCTCCCTAACGGTCACGGTTCGGGTTTTATGCGCAAATTTCCGCTCCCTGACGGTCACGAATCGGGTTTTATGTTTATATATTGATCTTTGTGTGATTAGAAGGGGCCAGTTGACATTCAGTATTTTCAGGTGGAAGGGCTATATACTTTGACTCGCCATTTTTTTCGGAAATATAAAAACAACGCAGGCATGAGCATCATCAAGATACCGCAAGTAAAGATAAATCGAAAATGATTGGCACCGCCGATCCCGGTCGCTTCCTCAGGCGGGAAAAAACCGACTACCAAGGTAACAAAGCATCCAACCAAGCCTAAGCAACAGGTAAAATAGTATCCAATCTTGCCACCAGGAACTGCAAAAGGACGCGGCATGTTGCAGTGTTTGTTTTTAAGCCGGATTGCGGCGATAAACATCATGACATACATCAGAATATAAAGCTCGGTGCTTAACGCGGTAAAAAGCCAGTAAAATCCATTGACCGAGGGTATGAGCAAAAAGCCACTGCACAAAATGGTTACCAAAACGGCCTGCAATAATAAAATACGGGATGCAACCCCGTGTCGGTTTAATTTGTAGAGCCAGGTGGGTAAAAAACCATGATCGGCGGCTAGTAGTAAACCTTTGGCTGGGGAAATAATCCAATTGACCATGCTGCCTAAGCTTCCTAATAAGAGCATGATGACCAGTATTGGCATGCATAAAGTGAGATGATACGCCTCAAAAAAATTGGTAAAAGCCTGCATGACACCCTGCACCAAGCCAATATCTAAACGCGGCAATACGATGGCAATAGCCAATGAGCCAAGTACCATGGTTATTAAGATTAAGATCACAG
The DNA here is from genome assembly GCA_027449905.1 of Legionellales bacterium. Classification (GTDB taxonomy): domain Bacteria; phylum Pseudomonadota; class Gammaproteobacteria; order Legionellales; family Legionellaceae; genus DAIDKT01. The sequence goes on along the minus strand of DAIDKT010000101.1, from coordinate 36,311 downwards.
AAAAAAACATCGCCCTGGGAAAGTTGCGTTGAGGGTCATTCACATGACGAACATGAACTGCCGCGAGCTCCATGCCAAGAAATGAGGTCATGATAGCAGTCAATGATACCCAGGATTGACTTTGATGCCAGTCGGGTAATAAATTTTGTAAATCTAAATGAATGGCGCTGGGATTCCCTTTTAACAACCAAATCAAAGCCAAGACAATAATTAATCCAATCGGGATTAACATGCCAATAATGGCGCAAACTCCTGCAAATTTTGCTGAAGCTTTTAATCCAGATAATCCCAATATTGTTAAAGACCAAAAAACGATCAGTATCACCGCAATCAAATAAAATTTATTTTGTGCCAAAGCTGGATCGATTAAATAGGCGAGGGTGCCTGCAATAAATGAAAGAATCGTCGGGTACCAAGCCATGGTATTAATCCACTGCAGCCAAATGGTAAAAAATGCCATGTTGCTACCATATGCATGTTTGACCCAACTATAAATCCCACCTTCCTCATCTGCCCAGGTTGAAGATAACTCAGCAGAAACCAAAGCAACTGGAATCAAAAAAATCACCGCAGAAAAAATAAAAAAGAATAGCAAAGATGAGCCAAATAAGGCGGTGGCTGGTAAGTTTCTAACACTATCAATGGCTCCCGTGATCAGTAATACCAATGCCATGACCGATATTTTTTCTGGAGACCATTTTTTCATTCGTGATAAAACCTAGCAAAAAATGCGCATTATAGATCAATGGCACCCAATTTGGAAGCTTGGGGGGAAGTTATAAGCGGACTTCATTAAATACCTATCACTTTTTTCGCACAAATGTGATTGAGATTTGAACTTTGAGATTGAGAAAAAAGGCGTGCATAGTCATTCTATGTAAGCTTTTTTTCGATTGAACAAAGTTCAAAGATTCATTGCAGTTGGGATGAAAAAAGTGATAGGTATTTAATGATGTTTACTTATTGTCAACAGGTAATTCCTTGGAGGGTGATATTAGACCTTTTGTATAACCTGAGAATTTTGTTTGAGTGCAAGGCATAAACATTTCAAGGGGCGGAGTTTACATGAGTAAATGAGCACCGCAGAAATGTTTAGAACGCCGCAATCATGCAAAAGGCGCAGGTTATGCAAGAGGTCTATTGATGTTCGGAGGACGACCCTATTTGTCTTGATGTTGGCAAGGTGGAGACGCGATGACACTCTGCGTATTCTGCCACTCGACTGGTGTATGTAATGATAGAGATAAAGCATGTAATCCGTCTTTGAATTCTGCCGCGACGATGGATTGGATCATGCGATGACGGTCTATTTGTTTTAACCCCTCAAACTGACTCGATACAATAATTATTTTGAAATGCGACTCTGCATCTGCGGGAACCCGATGACGAAAAGATTCATTTTCTATCTTTAATAACACTGGCTTTAATGCGTGACTTAGTGCATGATCTAGACGTTGTGATCTGAGCATAATGAATCAATCAGTTCTTTTATATGTGCATTGTATCAGTATACACCAGTTGGAGGCTAGGATGAAGCAAAAAGGTTTTACATTAATTGAGTTAATGATCGTAATAGCAATCATCGGTATTCTAACATCGATTGCCATCCCGGCTTATCAAAATTATGTCGTCCGGGCTCGCGTTATTGAGGGCATGAGCTTGGCTGCTTCGGCAAAAGCTGCTGTAGAAGAGACCGTTGCATCGAGTTTTGGTATGCCGGCGGGTAATATTGGCAAGGGGTACAAAAGCCCACCTCCCACAAAAAACGTCTCTTCAATCAAGCTGAATACCCAATCAGGGGATATTACAGTCACGTTTACTCCCATCGCTGGTAATGGCACCATGATCTTATCTCCGATTGTTAGTCCAACAGGTGATGTGATGTGGACTTGTAATGAGGGTAGTTTGCCATTGCAATATCGTCCGTCGAATTGTAGAAAAAGAATGGATGAGTGAGCTTTGTTGGGCCAAGGCCCAACCTACTGAAATGTACCTAGCTTTTTTGGGGTTAGTTGATTTTTAAGCTGGACGTAGTCTGGCATGCCGTCGATATAAGGTGGATAAGCTTCGCCTTGTATCAAGGGTGTTAAATAGCGTCGACAGGCATCGGTGATACCCATTCCATCCTCGCGAATAAAAGCGGCAGGCATTTGTTTTTCTTGATTCGCCACATCTGCCAGCGGAACATGGTCAATGCTCCATCGATAGGGCTCATCTTGTTCTCTGACAATAATGGGCATGATGGCATTATGCCCGGCCAGCGCATACTCGACGGCAGCTTTTCCCAGCGCATATGCTTGTTCTACGTCAATACCTGATGCAATATGGCGTGCCGAGCGTTGTAAATAATCAGCAACAGCCCAGTGATATTTCAAGTTAAGCTCCTGTTTGACAAGTTGGGCAATAACCGGCGCAACACCGCCAAGTTGTGCATGACCAAATGCGTCGCGGATGCCTGCATCACTTAAAAATTTCCCGGCTTCATTACGCAGCCCTTCTGATACCACGATCACACAATAACCATACTGCCGTTCACATTCAGCAACGCGCTGAATAAATAAAGCTTGATTGAATGCCACCTCTGGAAACAAGATGATATGAGGTGGTTGATGATGAGTTCCAGCCAATCCGCTGGCTGCAGCTATCCAACCTGCATGCCGACCCATCACTTCAAGTATAAAAACTTTGGTAGAAGAAGCGCACATTGATGCAATATCAAAACCCGCTTCGCGTGTGGAAATAGCGACATATTTGGCCACTGACCCAAATCCTGGGCATGCATCGGTGAAAGGGAGATCATTATCGACAGTTTTTGGTATGCCAATACACGTGATAGGGAATCCAGTTTCCAGGCTCATTTTTGCGACTTTATGCGCTGTGTCTTGCGAATCCCCGCCACCATTGTAGAAAAAATATCCTATATTATGGGCTTTAAAGACTTCAAGCAAACGAGCAAACTCGGGGCCATTGTCTTTTAATTTATGGCGACAGGATCCAAATGCACCGGCAGGGGTGTGTAGAAGTTTGGCAATGTCAGCATCACTATCTAACGATGTGTCAATCAGTTCTTCTTTCAATGCCCCAAGTATGCCATTTTTAGCTGCAAACACAGTGCCGATCTGATTGGGGTATTGTCTGGCTGTCTGAATCACGCCACAAGCCGAGGCATTGATGACAGCGGTGACTCCACCTGATTGAGCATAGATTGCGTTTTTCATACGAGTTCCTTTTCCTTTTCTGGTGAGCTTTCAAAACGGTAAGATGCTTCATATTCAGTCAATACCGCGTCGATTTCTTCTATCAATTTCAAAAACGAATCTTGGAGCTCATCCACATGGTTAACATGCAACACCCGATTTTCGATGTTGGCCACGTGACTTTGTAATCGGCTCACCCCACAAAAACAACAGCCGCCATGCAGTTTGTGGGCAATTTTTTCGATATTGACGCGATCATTGTGTTGATAGAGCTCTAGTAATTCCACACGATTGACTTGTAGTTCTTTAATAAATGAAACCAGGAGCTCGGAAGCCAATGCGTGATTACCAGATGCTTTCTCAATACACACACTCCAATTAATGGCTGGGTTTGAGTTTTTATTGATCAACTGTAACAGATGATGCAATAAATTTGGTTCATCGATTGGTTTTTGTAAACACAAATTGATACCTGCTTTCTGCAGGTTCCCTTGGTGGATATCATACCCATTGGCACTGATTAAAATAATCGGCGTTTTTTGATTAAGAATTGACTCATGATGAATATACTCCGCGGCTTCTAATCCATCGCGATTTGGCATTTGTAAGTCTAGTAAGATTGCTGAATATTGACTTTTATTGCAAGCCTGTATCGCCTCTTCACCATCATTGACCGCTTCAACTGTTGCACTGTCACTGAGCAGTGATTGCAGTAACATGCGGCTGATAAGATTATCTTCAGCGATTAAGATAGTCGCATGTTTTTGTTTCAATTGTGCGCGCAATCTTTTTAAATTCTGCACATTGTACTCGACTTCTTTATCCAGATTGCTTTTACAAATATCATTGGCTCTGGCTAATTCTCGTTGTAGTTGTTGACTATCCCAGTCAGCTGATGGGTCTTTAAACATAGCATCCACTCCTTCCCATGTCGTGATCCTTTTTTCGTTTGAGTTAATAGATTCGATTACTTGATGCAGTTTCTGTAAATTTGGTGGTTTAAATAGTAATCCTTTGGCACCTAGATCACGGTAATTTTTGATATAGGTTTTTGAAACTAAAACGCAGGGAGTGGATTGTTTTATCAAAATCTCAGCGGTTTTTTGTTCAGTATGGGGATTGATATTGATAAAGGCCAACTGGGCATCTGAATGGGTGATGAATGCAGCTTCCAATTGATCAAATTTGGTCACCGGAATACAATGGATTCCCAAATAGCTCAGACCATTGGAAATGGCCTCCATGTGTAAAGGGTTGTCTTCAAAACACAGAACACTCATTTTGGGGGCGTGATTCTGCTGATGTTTTTCAGCTTCATAAGCGGCTAATTTTTCCAGTTTAAGGGTGACGATAAAGGTCGCTCCTTTGTGCGGTTCACTTTGAATTGAAATTTGCCCTTGCATATGTTCAACCAAACGTTTGCAGATAACGAGTCCTAATCCGGAACCACCATAGCGACGGGTGATGGTGGTATCTGCTTGCGTGAATGCCATGAATAAGGTGGCTTGTGTTTCTTCGGACATACCAATGCCGGTATCACTGACTGAAATTCTTAATGTGTAGTCTGCACTCGTTTCCGCTTCAATTTCAGTACGGATTAATACGTAACCAAAATCTGTGAATTTTACGGCATTGCTAATCAAATTTGTGATAATTTGCTTTATTCGCCAGGGGTCACCCAAAATAATTTTAGGTACTTCACCTGCGGTGATAGGAATAAGATCGATATTTTTTTGATGGGCATTGGGGGTAATGAGTGCCAAAACTTCATCAATGCACGCCCGAATATTGAGCGGTATCGAGTCCAGATGTAATTTGCCAGCATCTAATTTGGAATAATCCAAAATGTCGTTGATAATGACCAAGAGATCTTGGGCGGATGATTGAATGGTTTTAACGTAATCCAGTTGTAACGAGTCTAATTTGGTTTCCAGTAAAACATTGGTAAACCCAATGACACCATTCATGGGTGTGCGTATTTCATGACTCATGTTGGCGATGAACTCAGATTTTTGGCGATTTTTTTCTTCAATTTTCTTTTTTTCGATGGATAATTGAATGTTTTTTTCTTCAAGCAACTCTAAACTTTGATGTAGTTCAAGGGTGGCAATTTCGATGTGGTGGTTTAATTCATGGGTTGCATTCAAATATTTTTCTTGCAAATGAGCACATCCGCGCTCGATGATGCCGAGCTCACCGTTACTCGATACTTGAATCGGTGTTTGAAATTCATCGCGGAGAATTTGTTTCATGCTATGGCGCAAACGGGTGATGGGGCGGTAGATGTTTCTTGATAAGAGGAAATGGACGATAAGCGCCACGCCCAAGCAAAACACGCTGATACTGACTGTCAGTATATACATTTGATATTGTTTCAGGAGGACTAACGATTCTCGATATTGAACCGACAACCAGCCCATGGAGTCACTTACAGAAAATACCCCAATCGGGCTGAATAACTCATACAATTTGAAATTGCGATGACACTGGTAGTTATAAAAGAATGCGCAAAAAAGGATTAAGAGCACAAAAGGGGACAACGTCAGGATACGCAGTTGATTTTTTATACCCAAATTTTTCATATTATTATTTGTGCTATCACCAAAGTCGGCTATTATAACACACACCCGATCCAATCAAACAGAATTATTCCAAAGGTGATTTTTATGCCCGTGCGAACGCGTTTCGCCCCAAGCCCAACTGGGTTTTTGCATGTAGGTGGCGTTAGAACAGCGCTTTTTTCATGGTTGTATGCCAGACATCACCATGGACAATTTATTTTGAGAATTGAAGATACCGATCGAGAACGCTCGACAGAAGAGTCGGTTGCCGCGATTTTAGAAGGCATGGATTGGCTTGGTTTGAATTACGATGAAGGTCCGTTTTATCAAACCAATCGTTATCAGCGTTATGAACAAATTGTCCAACAGTTTTTAAATGAAGGCAAAGCCTATCGATGTTACTGCAGTAAAGAACGCCTAGATGACTTGCGTCAACGGCAACTCGCCGCAAAAGAAAAACCACGTTATGATGGTCATTGTCGAGCAGGGACTTTTCAGGATGAGCATCAACCACACGTTGTGCGTTTTAAAAATCCTGAAAGTGGTGTGGTGGCATTTCACGATGAAGTATATGGTGAAATTCAAGTCAATAACCAGGAGCTTGATGATTTAATTATTTTACGATCAGATGGACATCCGACGTATAACTTTGCTGTCGTGGTTGATGACTGGGATATGGAGATAACCCATGTGATTCGTGGGGATGATCATATCAACAATACGCCGCGTCAAATTAATTTGTTTCATGCTTTAAATGCACCTATCCCCGTTTTTGCCCACTTACCCATGATCTTGGGTGATGATGGCAAGCGCTTATCAAAACGACATGGGGCGGTGAGTGTGATGCAATTTAAAGAACAAGGATTTTTACCCCATGCGTTGCTAAATTATTTGGTTCGTTTGGGTTGGTCTCACGGTGATCAAGAGATCTTTAGTCTAGAAGAGATGATCACACAGTTTGACTTGCAACATGTCAGCAGAGGTGTTTCGAGCTTTAATTATGATAAATTAAATTGGCTCAATCAACATTATCTCAAAAGTGATCCACCGGCCAGTGTGGCCAATGCGTTGGCCTGGCAATTTCAACATCAGGGAATGCATTCATCACAAGGACCATCATTAGAAGACTTAATTGGCGCCCAAGCGGAGCGGTGTAAGACCTTGGCTGAGATCTGTGAAAAAAGTCGATATTTCTATGAACCTGATGTGGTTTATGACGAAGCCGCTGTCAAAAAACATTTGCAACCAGATGCGCTGGCTTTGCTCAAAACATTGTATCAACGATTGTTGACCATTGAACATTGGGAGCGAGATAGTATTCAAACTTGTATTCATGACGTGGCCGTAGCTGCTGATGTTGGCCTTGGTAAAATTGCCCAACCATTGCGAGTCTCAGTAACCGGGGGCACGATGTCGCCTTCGATTGATTTAACCCTGGCCTTGCTCGGACGAGACAAAGTATTAAAACGGCTTGTTTTTATTTTAGGTGAAACGGGAGACGTTGTATGCTAGTGACTTTTTCTTGCCAAGCTTATGCAAATATTACAATGTTTGGTGATATTGCAGAGCGTTTATTGATCATGATGGGTCAAAGTGGTTCGGTTCCTGGTGCCATCGTAGCGGATGATGTGTTGCCTGCTTTGAGCCGATTGGAGCAAGAATTAACAAAGCATAAAGCACACCAGAAAAAAAGCAATGATTCGGATGTCCAGGACAGTGATGATGACGAGGTGAGTTTATTTCATCGCGCCATGCCGTTGATAGCTTTATTAAAAGCTGCCGCCAATGAAAAGTGTGACGTCATGTGGTTTAAATAGATACTCACATAGACTATAATATGAACATGTAATACGCAAATGGTGTTTTATATGTCAGTTATTTACATGGACTTTAACGATGTGTTTCTGGCGCAAGATCTGCAAGTTGAGCCTGAGCAATCATTTATCTTTGATGTGAATTTGCGTTCTGTTCCCCCGGATGAAATGGTGACCTTGTTAGGAACCAACACCATTGATGCATCTGGTTGCCCTTGTCTGGATGACATTTCCCCCAAAAAAGCCGCGTTGGCACTGGTTGGCATCTATCAAAAGAACCCTCAAGACTTGAAAGACATCTATATTATCGGTTGTAAAAAATCCAATAAATTAGAAACCATGCACATGACCCAGGCATCCTTTGCTGAGCAGTTGGCAATCGAGCTCGCGAAATTATGGTCATATTCTCCGAGCATTTACACCGCAAGTGATGACAAGATCATGGAAGTCTATAGCGACCAACAGCAAAAGGCATTCGTTCGTGTATATGGTTATCAAGATGAAGCTTCAAAACTATTAGATAACCGGATTGGTGTTCAGCGGGATGCAATACGTATCAAGCAATCGGCTTTGGAAGATAAAGAAAAGCCGAATATGACCGAAGAAGGTGATATCTTTGCTATGTATGATCCGAACACCTGGCCTAAAGAGGATAAAGCTGAATACGATGAAAATCTTAAAATGGATCGCGCCTTGGTTCTGCAGTCCAGATCGACACAAACAGAATATATGTTAACCTCCGATTATAGATTGGGTTTGCGGACTCGGGGTGTTTGCTATAGGTCGGAGCAATACCAACGTTCTGTTACAAAAACAGCACTAATTGAATACCCCATAAAATCCGCGCGACCTCAATCTCTGACATTGCCCGAAGAAATCATCAAAAAATATTACCCACATGCTAATCTAAACGGTGCTAAAGCGCGGAAACATTGGATCTTATTGGATTCAAAAATATTGAATAAACTTCCCGAAGAGTATCAAAAATATCGTGGTGATGTATTAAAGACTAAAATTTTGATTGATGTCCGCCGTGAATTACGAGCCTTAAAATCACGAGAGGCTATTCAAAGCTATCAAGATACTTTTATTAAAACTGATCCAAGGTATCAAGTGATTAAACAAGCTCAAGGCCACTGGACCTGGTTTTGGGGCAAAAAAACCGCTTCCTTGATCGCTTTAGAATCGCTATTTATGGAAAGCTTAGAGCGATATCCATCACCCAGACCGAGTGATCAATCAAAAAATCAAATATAATCGTATCCGCATGTTGTGACTGTGCTGCAGGAACACCCATGGTTGATTAATTAAGCGTCATTAATTATAATTCAAGTACACACCTAAGCGATATACCAAACGATCATTGGGGCTTTATGCAAACACGTGACGACCAACAACATGTTTCACCACAAATGCTGTGGACCATTCTTGCTAATTTTGACTCGCGGGGGCGTGTAAACACGCAAATGGACTCATTGGAGGTTGCTTTTGAACGAGTATTTGCCTGTTTTGCACGTTCTTTGTCGAACGATACAAAAGCACTGCAAGATTTGGCTGTTTCTATTCAAAGCATGTTGGCGTGGGAGTCGAAGGTTCGTGCACTTGATATTGAAGCCAGCCGATTGTTAGACGAAGCAAAAAATATCATGGCTGAGATTGAAAAGGTTCAGCTCGGAGAGAACCCTCCTGACCAAAAAAATAGCAAGGATCTACATGCGCGACTGCAGAAACTGTTAGATACAGGGAAGGAAAAAATTCAGCGAATCGCTGAGGAGATGGTTAAAAAAATCCAAGGAGTAAAACGCAATGAATCCACGCTTTTACCGGGTGGTGTGGTGATTAACGGGGGTGAAAAGAGTTATACCCGTTTTTATATGTTATATGAGGTGTTACGAGATGAAGATGATCGCTTGCAATTCAGGTTGTATGATGCGGAACGTGATGAGGCATCCTGTGATCCCACGCTTCGCTATGGGCGTTATTTCCCCAGTAAAGGCTTCCTCATTCCCGCACAAGCGTCAGAAACCAATCTCATCGCATTTTGTGAAACCCTGATCTTGGCTCAACTCCACATGCAAGGTCAAAAAATGAGCACAATACCAGTGTATGGGTCTGTCAATGAGTTTTATCACAAGTTACAGTTCCATGCGACCTTCCTTGAGGCAAGCTCACTTGCTGTGGAACCGGTGGACGCCGTGAGCCTTGCGGTTTTACCAACGTCCACCACCTATTTGCTCGCAGCTGGATTGAATGATTTGCTTTATCATTTGTTGGCACTGCATCTGGGGCCTGATGTTGCGCACGATCGATTGTTTCTCTTTAAAATGGGTCTATTAGCGCAGTTTATTGCGTCAAATCCGCTGCCATCGCCGCAAACTGGTATCAATACGCTGTGTTTGCGAGCAATTGAGGGTCTTTTTGCCTTGTTAGCGCGATGTAAACCCGAGACGGTGTCCCAATTTCATGAAAAACTTGACCAGTTGCACCAATGGCAGCAACGGCTCAGCGCACCGATTGCTAACAATGAACAACCACAGCGACTGCGAACACCGCAGGTTGTGCCAACGGTTTATCGAATCACCCTTGAAACACCCAACGTGGTATCAGATATTTTGCCTGGGGTAGTAACCCAGGTCGCGCTTACCCCCCCTTTTTTTAACCCAGAGTTCCGATTCGATGCGATTAATATTGAGATGATCGAACAGTTTATTGAGGCGTGTGAGGTCAATCGCGCAACTGATCCAACATGGGTTTTTGCAAACATCGAACGGCTTATCCAACGGTTACCGATACCACCTGCATATGCAAATGGACCAGATGCATCTCCTATATTTACCCAACTGGCCTGTTATCAAGCCATAGACTGCCAAGAAGAAATACTGCAGCGTATGCTCGATGCCCTGGGTAAATTGCATGATCATTATGAACAATCGATATCGAGTTTATTAGGGAATAAACAAATACCGAGGTGCTTGCTAACGCGACTGAGCTTTATCACCCTGATGGATTATTTTGATGCGCAATTGGCACACTTTCAGGACAGGATGCCGTTTCATTTTTGTTTTTGGAGGTCATTGTGTGAATCGCTTAAGCAACTTCCTCGCAGTCCCTATATCTCGACCCATCAGGTCGATCTTGATCAACGATTATTGACTATATTAAGCCTATATGAACGCAATGAGACTCAAGATGCAGCTTATAGCGCGCAGCGTGAGAAAGACCCAACTCTGAAAAAGACTAACTTTAATCAATGGTCAGAATCCCCCTGTGTCAAGCAATTTTATCGAGATTTGTTGGCAAAGTCGGTGAGCGATGATGTTTTGAACACCCTGTTTCCTCTTGAGACGGTCTTGAACAAAGCGAGAGACGATTCAAAAAATACACGTTATTCATTCGAGAACAAGTATTATTTTGAGTACAGTAATCGTGGAAAATATAGCCAAGAAATCACGATAATGCGAAATTGGGCTCTTATGCTGACAATGGAGGCCGATGATTTATTGAAGCTTCATTTTGTTTTTTCAGCGTTTAATGCATATGGGCGATTGAAAGAGACGGCATCTGAAGAAATAAAAAATGCCATCAAACCAAGATTTGGGCGACATATGCAATTTGAAGCGGCGCTCTGTAAAGTAATTTTTAGTACGACTGGATCAAACGTTTCTTTGCGGCCCCCAAAGGTAGGCGCACGTGATCCATCCTTCTCATGTAAAAATCCAGAATTGTCCTTTACAACAAATATTCTTGAAATATCAGCGGCTAATTTTTGTACATTTTACTTACCTTGGGTTGATAATTATGGTCGTAACGAGGCAAAAGAGCTTCCGTACCATCAATACATCAGTGTGGACTTGCAAACGAACATGCCAACAATTCCGATACGTGCCCTGCAGCAAGATCACAAGTCTCCGTATAATCACTATTATGCCTCCTCACCTACCAACAGCAATGGTCTCCACCTTTTAGAACCGATGCACTCATTGTTCTCCCAAACAAGAGTCTCGCTTGATAATTTGATATATCTCATCATGGATCGCTTTCATTTTCCATTGTCATATTTTGAGGATAGGGCCAACCAATGGTATTTTGAAGCCAATTTTTTTCAAACTGGCGCTTTGGCTGTTTTTCCACCCGAAGACGCGATGCATCAACGAATACGTGCGTTTTTTAGTGAAGGTCTGGTGTACTCAACCAAAGCCCGAGATGTCTTAAAACCAATGGCGATATTTTTTATTCGCATGCAGTGGGCATATTATCGCTATTTTATCCATGACAGTCGGTTTAGGGAAACCAGTATTCTCGGTTTGGGATTTGGACTTGGGGTAATCAATGAAAAATTCGTGCATCAAAAAGATCCCGAGATAATCGCCGCACTCCATTGTTATCGCTTATTCACCATCATGATTTTGCATCAGGAGGGTGTCGTCATTGAACAAGGATTTGAACAAGCTTGTTTGTCTTATTTTTATTTGAAAGGTCATGCGATTCCTTTCGATGAAAAGGATACTGAAAATCGGTTTGCATTAGAGCAAGCCAATTATGCGTTTCGTCATTGGATGCAGGATATTTCTCAGACAGACCAAGTGCGCATTCAAACGCAAATTATTCCGATACTCTTGGCTTTACGTTGTCCTGTCACCGAGCAAGCCCAACTCATAGGCGATTATCCTATTTATCAGGTCATCGATGGAAACCAATCTTACTCAATTGATGTGCAACAAGGCCATGTGTTTTTAAATGGCCTGCGCAATAGTCCCATTCCTGAAAGACTGAGAGCCGATTCGTGGCTTGCAGTCCTTGAGATTGATCCTCATGCACGTTGTTTTATTTCACCTGATGAGAACATGATTTTGTTTACTCAGCCAATGGTTCGCTTTATAAACAAACCACCACATCAAATAGTTCAAAAAGCCATCGAAGGCGTGTGGTATTCTTATCAAAAATTTTCAAAAGATACTGTTTTACCCCAGTTTATCAAAGAAGAAAATGTGTTGATTAATGAAAAAACCATGGCGTTGTGGGTCAAAGCACAGGCAATTGAAAGGGGAGCTGATGCGTATATCTATGAAAAGAACCTACCGTTTTACGCGATCGACGCAGGACAATGTCGTCTTGTAAAGAACACCAATTGGGTTTTGACACCACCCACGAAATACTTCCAACAACTGGCGTCGTTTGATGCGTCTGATTACATCTTGGAAGATTTGGAGCCCGGGCAACAAACGGGGCAAGTAACGTTAGTACGTTATCAGTTGTGTTTGCCGGTGGAACATGGGGAGTTACAGTTGCCAAATGCCAAGCATTATCGTCTGCAAGTGCCGGGTGCTTCCTGTTTTCCACCAGAAGTTGCCTGCCTAACCTGGGCGAAAGCCGTTGATGATAAATTACACCTGGTTCCCATTCAACGATTTTATTTGGATGCCAAGAAACCACAACAAGACAATCAATATTTATCCTTGACCCACGATATCTCCAACGTGAAAAATCAACGGCGCAGCGATATGCGACACAGTGAGGGTTATATCACGGTTTATGAGTCCCAAGGTCAATTACGTTTATCGAGCGCAGCGGACGCATTGTATCTTTGCTATGTCTATTTGGCCAGCCATGAACCAACCAAAGCCTGGGATATATTAAATCTTGCCCGCGCTCGTTTTCGTTTTGAACAATCGCCAGAAGAGCTTACGTATCTTGCGTGGATTTTTCAAGAACTGCCATTTGATAAGTCGACTGCGACGATGGCCTGCCAATTGAAAGCAGCGGCTTTATTTTTTGAATACATTGGCGATAAACCGTTGCCTCATTTTGTGAATGATCAATCAAAGCACGGTACGCTTGTACCATCGTCGCTATCTAATTTTTATGTTGGGCTCCCCAACATACTAGAGCAATTGTATGTCACTTTACAGCGCTACACCGAGAACCATGCGCTGTCACCTCACTTTGCTTTAGCGGATGGTGAACGCCGCATTTTATTAGATCATATGCCGAAGACGTCACGCTTTTTTTCCTTAACACTTGAGCGCGCTATATTGGAGCATAAGCTTGTCGTTATTGAACATGTGAGACGCCATGGAAATCAAGACCAGCAAACTGTGGCAGACACACAACAGTCCCTGCAAATTCACATCACGCAAGAAGTGATTCCGCGACTTTTATCAGCTTTGAGAGAACAAGAGATCCCTGTTGCGGGCAAGGGTTCAGGCACTGTACCCGATCGATTGGATTTATGGCCTACCGGGCTCATTGGTGTGGCTGAAAACATCGCCACTATCCAGCTAGGTGCATTAAATCCAAATATGGATGAATCTTTTTTGATGGCACATCTACCACGTTACCTGGCCATTGCCTGCTCACCCTTGCATCCATCATATAACGAGTTGAAGCACTTTTTAGAAACGTATATCAAAGGGCAAGGAAAGGCGGCAATCAATCATACTCATCATGTATGTTACGATACTGCTCATCTCCTCTTACAAGTGATGGGTGCTCCTGATGACATTCGTAACCTCATTGAAGGGCATGTGGCTCATGAGCGCATGGAATATGATAGAAAACAAGAAGAAAAGCGCCAAAGAGAGCAGGAGTATCGCTCGCAGCAAACGATAACCACTCGGCTGGCCAACGCGATTCCATTGACGGCGGATAGTATGCCAAAAAAAGAGGAACCGTTTATTGGCTTAAAACTTGACGCACTGCGAGATATTGTTCAACAATGTGCGCTGTACAACCAAGTAATCACGGTCACTGATATGTTCACTACCGTAGATGAAAGCCTGAAACAGACTGATCTGATCGCGATACTCAAGCAAACCGTTAAACCCGCGGATCCGATCACAACGACGGATTCATCGTTACAATTTTCCTTAAGCACGTGGGCGCAGCAACCCGCAGGGTGGCTGCAACCTCTCATTGCAAATCATGTGTCGATTGACGAAAAGACAGTGTTGAATGGGGACATGGCGGAAGATGATGCCGGTCGATTACTGTATCAACGGATTGAAGATCAACGCCAAGCGCTTAAGCCTTTGCTCACAGAAGAATCCTTAACAAACAACTTAAATACGCTCAAAAATGCAGCAAAGACAAAAATTGCTGATTTAAAAAGCGAGCTTCAGTTAGCGTGGGAAGAAACCTTTCAGCAGGCCAATGTTGCTTTAAAACATCGTTTTCGTTTGCAGATCGCTGCTTCACAAAAAGAATTATTGGAAGAAAAGGCATTGATGCGTTGTTATGTTCATGCTGATTATACCTTATATCAAGAAGAAACATATCTTGAAAAATCAGCATGTAGGCTATTGCACCAACGTTTACATGATCATGTGACCCGAACGCTTCACCAGCAACAGTTGCAACGTTTGGTTGAAACAATTGACAGATTTTTTGAAGAAAAAAATCCAGATGAATATGATTTGCATGACATCATGGTGGTGTTGACCAGTGAAAATCAAAAGCCTGCCAAAAATAACACACGTTTGATGTTTCATCAAATCAGTAAGAAAATCTTGCTGAGACCTCATCAAGCAACCGCCCTCGAGTGTTTATTTGAAGAAGGAAACAACAGCGTTTTGAAAATGTTGATGGGTGAGGGGAAGACGGATGTGTTTAGCCCCTTACTTGCTGAGGTCAAGGCTGCTGGCAAAGTGGTGGTTTACGAGGTTCCTCATGCGTCATTGGAGACTAATTATTCTGCAGCCAATGCCACGTCTATGGATTTATTTGGTAAAAAAGTAAATTGCTTTAAATTTAACCGAAGCTCTGAATTTTCATTGGATGCAATCAAAGCCATTTATGATTTATTTCTCAATACCATCTTAGAACGCAGGTATATTATCAGTTCAGCTGAAAGTTTTTCTTCGTTGCGATTGAAGACAGAGGAAGCCTGGTTCCAACGGCCTCCAGTGGAAAAAAACGCGCTAACTGAATGGAAACAAAAATTGATTCTACTGACCAGAATCGATCGTTTGGTTAAGCAGTTTGGACATGTCATCATGGATGAAATTCATCTGGTGATGGACCCGAATACCGCCTTGTTGCGTTATCCCATTGAGGAACCGACCTACATTGCTGCTGAGCTGATTAAGCCGGCTATCGACTTGTTTCGTTATATTATGTTGCTGGGTGAAGGACCGGTGCAGTTTCATCCGCGTGCTTATCAGAGTGATAAGCTCATTGATGATTTACTACAAGATGAACAAAGCCCACTTTATCAAATTGTCACTCAGTGTGCAGGTGCCCCCGGTTTTCCTATGGAGCGTTCGCTAGTTTGTAACACATTAAAAGCCTATTTAACGCCACCGACGCTAGAGAGTGAGCGGCCTCTGGGTTTACCGGTAGGCTGTTTACCTGAAATAAGAAAAACATTTCATGTCTATAAAGATCTCATCCCCCTGCTGCCATACACGCTCAATCAACGTCACCAGGAAAATTATGGGCCCTCGTTATTGCAAGAGCTGCCCGCGATCCAGCGGTGTTTGGCGATACCCTACCTTGCCAATCAGACCCCGAAAGAGCGCAGCCGTTTCTCCCATCCTTTAGCCGCTATTCTTTATACGATCGAATCGGTTTTAATGGGTGGTCTGGATAAAGATTTGCTCCAATATTTAATTTTACAATGGCAAGAGACAGCTCAGCGTGAATTTGTGGGTGCTTTTGCAATCGCGGCGCCAGGACAAGTGGTGACATATCAAGATACAAAGACGGCGCAACGTGTTTTGCGTGTTGCCGAGATTGATTTACAAACATTTGATGCCGAAGATGATCAACAACTCGACGCATTATTGCTGAAGGTTAATCACTCGTACGCAACACGCGTGTGTTTGTTGGAAGATTATATTTTAAAATGTATACGAGGTGACTCAGATACCTTAACTTGTAATCCGCAGGGCCATTTTGGTCAGTTCGCATCCGGAAACGGGTATTCAGGCACCCCTTTTAATCACCTGTTGTATGCCCTGGGATTAACCTTTAATGGTGAAATTGGTCTGGGTTCGAATGGGTTTGTGAAAACAATATTGCGCGAAAAAAATACACCTGTCCACATCCTGCCGTTTAATCGAGAACAGGGTCTAATCAATTTTATCTTGCCTCATTTCAATGAATCAGTTCGTGCCATCATCGACGCGGGTGCAACATTTGTTGGGATCAGCAATGAAGCTGTCGCACGAACACTTGCCGGTCATTTCAGGCAACAACCAAACTCACCTATCGAGCAAGTTTTATACTTTGATACCCAAGAAATTTTATGCGCGTGGAGTGTGTCCACAGACTCACTCTGTGCGGTAAGTAATAACGGCGAATTTGATAAACGTTTTAGTTATTATGATCAAAAACATGCTTATGGGATTCATATCGATCAAGCCCCTGATGCTTCGGCGTTGTTGCTGATGAATGAAGACTTGATGATCAAAGATGTGTATCAAAGCGTGTTGCGTATGCGCAGGTTTGCCAAAAAGCAAAGCTTGCAAATTCTGCTATCTCCTAAGCATGCAGAGAACTGTCCACAAGACTTAGAGTCGTTGCTTACCCGTTGCGAGGAAAATCAAGAAAGGGCGTTGCGTGATGATATTTATACCGCTTCACGGGATAAAATGGAGCAGTTGGTGCGCGATGATTTATGGTCGCGTTTACTGTCTGGTGATAATACTGATTCATCCTGGTTTGATGTGAGAATGGAATGGGCTAAAATTTTAAGAGATTATTTTATAGATAAGCCCATTGAAGATGTTCTTTTAAAGTATGGCCAATTGTCTTGGTATGAAAATACGGTCACATTACTGGAGAATTATCGTGATTTCCTGTTAACAGAATGGCGCACTTATCTCCAAAAAATTGGCATACAAGACCTAGACAAACAAGGTATCTTGATCGGCACGATGAATGAAATTATAGATGTTGCCAAAAAACATGGTCACGAAAAATCGTTGACAAGTCAGGCTCATTTTGATCAAAATTGTCAAGAGCAGCAGCAGCAGCAGCAGCAACAACAACAACAGCAACAGCAAGTGCAAGTTCAAGATGTGATTGATACATCGAAATACAAACCAGAAAAATTTCAGTCGTGGATAATAGAAAAAGGCCTTGTAAAAATAAATGCATTGGATGCTTTTGTAAAAAATCAGCCGGTTAATATGATGTTATTAACCGAGGCATGTCAACCGCGCGAACATGATTCACAGTCGCCCAAGTTTTTTTCAACCGAATTGTATGTGAGTGTCAATTATTATAAAACTGTAGAACATCAAGCCTCGATGCTTGATTTTCCCTTAAAGCCAGTCCAGGCGATTTTGTTTTGCAAAACCGAAGCAACGCTGACCGCTTGTATCATCAGCACCCAAGAGTTAAAACTAGCCAGTTCATGCCGCAATTTTCAATTAAGAGAAGATACATGGCTGTGGCTTAGTGCAACCGACGGTACTGTGCTTGGTAATACGCACGCACCTGATGCGGCCGTGTTAGCCCTTACCAATCACCAGGAACTGTTGGAGCAAATTCGGTTTTTCGGTGGCCTGTTTCAAGGACTTTTAGATCAACCAGCCAACAGGCGATGGATCACGCGAAATTTTGATGAAAAAATGACTTTTTATAAAAAGTGGTTGATGAAACTGAATGGCACAGACATCGCCTTGGTATCTCAACTTGAATTGGTGGTCAATGAAACGAAACAAGCTTATGATCTTATCAAAATAAATCCTTTACGCGTTATTTTAAAAGAGGAGTGGTTAACCTATTATCCATCATGTAGCGAAAAACAATGTGAACGTTTTGCAGCGCTATCTCAAGTCATGGCACGCGCGACGGAAGACACGCGAAATGGGAGATTCAATCTTGTTGATTATGCTCAAGATCAAGTGAACCTGGACCCCGATGTGTATGAATATTTTTCACAATATCTCCAAGAGCTGCCTAACGTTATCGATCTCTTTGAATCCATAGTGCGGAGATTTAATGAAGAAACCCTGGAACAATTGTCTCAGATACAATTTACGGAAGCCGAGCGATTGTCTTTAACCATCAAATTTGGTCTTCAATATAACTTGTCCCAAGCTTCACTCATCATTCATTTGATGAAGTGGTTTTTTGAGGATGAGCATGCAATGGTTACGCTGAATAAATGTTTAGATCACAAGCCCTGGTTAGATGCATTGATAGACAATGCAAGCATTGCAGATAGTCGCCTGTTGTTATTTATCCTCGTTAAAAAAATAGGACAGGGTGATGAGCAAGAGATAGCCGACCGTGTTTTTAAGAAGTTGTTTATCAAGCTTGAAGAATTAAATCAACAGAATCAAACAAAAGAGGCAGCCGTGATGCTAGATGAGTTGGAACGCTTATTGAATAATGAGCTGTTGCCTTGGGGTCGCAACTCATCTCAACAATGGGTAACAACACTTTTGATTCATACACCATGTTTAATAAAATATCAGGGTCTATTGAATCGTTTTTCGCTGCGTTATGACCCAGCAGAATATCCGCAGTCTCGCAAAGATCTGATGTCTATTTTTAAGTCGGCTTTGTCAGACTCAAAGAAAGATTTGCTGGATGATGATACTTTACTGTTTTGCATGCAAGATACAAAATATACTCAAGGGTTTAAGGCTCAACTAGGCAGCGATTTCAGATCACGAGCCTCGGAAGATTTTCCAAAGTCTTGGCGTTATGGTTGCACGCACGGTCTTGTTGAAAGCAATCGAGCCGCTTCATGGGTTGATAGCACGACTCTCACTCGTGGAGAAGCGAATGCATATGTGCAAGTTGAATCACGGGTAATTGCTCATTTAACGTATTTGAAAGCTAAAAAAATTTGGGTTTCGCCAACGCAATTAGACACTGAAATCAGCGCGCTGGTACAGTCTGTTTGGTTATTAAAAGTTAAAGCGGTTTCGCTATATCGATATGGAACAGAGTACCGTTCAAATATATGGGGTGGTGGTTATAGTAAAAAACACAAAGACGCCGGTATTGCTGCGATGACTTGTTTTTTGTTATTAGATGCGGAAATTAAAAAAGCAACGTTGGATGGGGATGAAATAAAAAAAATTATTAAAATGTACGAACCGATTTTGCGCCAACATCGTGGCGTGATGATAATTTTTAGCTTTATTTCGTATTTTCTAGATCAGGTTGGGATTAAATTATCTTGGTTAGAAACCAGATCTTCAAGATGTTTGATGAAGATTGAGCAAGAGTTAAAAAACACTCAAATAAAGTACCCTGTCAGGATGTTTATTCAACAGCCTGCGTCATACGAGAACGAAGACTTAAACCAAACAACACTTAATGGCCGCATCGGTGGGGGCAGTGGCAAGAATTTCAGCTGATGAATTGTCAATAGACTCTTCATCTGAGCACAAAACCCGAACCGTGACCGTAAGGGAGCGGAAATTTGCGTACAAAACCTGAACCGTGACCGTAAGGGAGCGGAAATTTGCGTACAAAACCCGAACCGTGACCGTAAGGGAGCGGAAAAGTTAAATAGCCATGTTGAATGTTCGGTTTTTGTTTCCAAATAAAGACATTGGTAAGCCTTGTTCATAAACAACCCACTGTATTGCTGCTTCAACCTCTGCATTTTTCCATAAGTATCTTGTACTACCGTGTCGTGCCCATCGATTTACTCTGTCACCATCCAATTTTGCTTTGCGCAATCGAAACCCAGTCCTCAGCGCCACAAACTAGAGCACAAAACGCAATAAAAATAAGGTTGATAAATGGGTATTTTTTTTCGATCTAAACGTGAATCATCTAAATGTTTAAAATGGCGATGAATACTGGTCTTCGTCACTATTAATTACCATAAAAAGTAGGGTCTGTTGACAATTCATTTTCTGATGCCCTACGTCCCGCTACTTGTTCGCGGGATCCAGAGATCTTGCTCAATGCACGTTACTATTGCACAGAGATAGATCCAGCTGGATCCCGCGAACAAGTAGCGGGACGTCGAGATCTGAATTGTCAACACGTCCTAGTAATAGATCAGTAAGTTACCTGTATGGCAATCGCCACACAAAAACTCCGCTCCCTTACGGTCACGGTTCGGGTTTTGTACGCAAATTTCCGCTCCCTTACGGTCACGGTTCGGGTTTTATGGGCAAAAACTCCGCTCCCTAACGGTCACGGTTATACGCATTGTTCTACCGAATCAGTCGATGTGGGTCACGAAAGGACCTCAGGGTCGGAACAGGTTCTTTTGTGCTAGAAGAAAAAGCTCTTTCTTTAGGGCCTTTTGCCGTAAAAAAAGAAAGCGTCTCCCTCGTTGATATAGCAGCGATGCGATTTTCTTTGGTTGAAATGGCTGAAGAAATCATTTTTTCGTTAGGTTCGGTTTTGTATGACCCCTCCTCTTGGCATGTCATGGGTTTATCATGGCAATTCACCCGCCATAATTTTAATCCTGGACTAGAATCACCATGCGTTGTCCATAAATAACGAGGATCGGCGGCTAACCAATGCACGCCAGAAATTTGACTGCCGGTGTCTGGACCTTTACTAAGGTTATTGGTAGATATATTCCAAAAACTCAGTTTACGACAGGCGCGTCCTCCGCCGGAAGCTAATAAATTGGTGTGAGTGGGGTGAAATGCAAGTCCTTTTACCGAACCCTGATGCAAATAATTTTTATACACTGGTGTTGATGTTTGACTTAGATGACGAATATCCCAAATAGCAACGCAACCCTGACAATTACCCTCGGCTATATAATGACCTTGATTATAAGTTAATCCGATAATGCGAGCGTCAGTCGAATGAGTGGTTCTCATCATTTGGTAAGATAGCTTGCTCGAACCAGGTCGCTCTCTTAAATCCAGTTGCATTAATCGGCTCAAAGTTGAACCAACCATGAAAGTATGTGCACCAGTAACAACCAGGCTATTGATGTTTTCACCAGCCGACATCCCTAAAAGGTTATAAGGTATAACCCCTAAATGTTTTTCACGGGCAGCGAGGGTATCTAAAATTAAAGCATGATTTTCCCAACCAGAAATGACTTGTTGATCACCAAAGGCCGCAACGACAGTCGGTTTACGGTTTACCTCTTTGAAAAAATTTATTTCCTCAGTTTTGTTGACATCGGTGCTTACAATTTGAAAATCATCGCAATCTGTTTCAACCGGGACAAATATTTGATCTGTTGCTGACCAGGATAATAAATTTAAATAGAAGTCATTTGGTAGCCCAGGTACATCGAGTTTTTTTTTATAATCAATCAAGCAACGTACTTTCTTCACTGAGTTGGGGGATTTCTCAATTATTTTGGGCGTACTTGATGAATAATAGTTGTCAAATAATCCAGCAGGGGGCTTAGAAAAACTATAAACGCGTTGCTTTAACATGTCTTTTGCAGGCGTATCAAATAAGTTTTCAATAATTAACTTACAATGTTCGTTTGGAGTGGTTGATAAGGCTTCTTTGGCACCATGCGAGTCAAAATGATTTATTTGGCTTCGATTGGGTATAAATCTGTCACAATTTGCTTCCCGTGTTGAGAATTCTTGATATAATATTTGATCGATCAATCGTGGTTTTGGATTGTCACTTTGTATTTGTTTGCTTTTTTCTAACTGATTATTATCAGATAATTTCGGTGCTTTGCTAGGTTCCTTAGAGCTTGATGTATCTATTTCATGGCTTCTTTTCATGATGAATCCTAAGTTGTGTCAAAAAAAACCACCTGGTAAGGCGGGGGCTGAATGGGTGTCAATATTTGAATCTGCTGGCTGATGATTCATTTGACCTGGGCTTTTTGATGAATAACCTGTGCTTTTGAGGTTATTGGGTTTCCACATCTGAGGTGGCGCTTTCATTTGGATGGTATTGGATTTCAAGCTAGCAGTCGCAGGCAGTATTTTACTTAAAATATTTTTACCTGCTTTGGTTGCGCGTAAGTGTTTTGTCAGTGGCTCAGATTGCTCTGACATAAACACGTGTCCCGCTTTTATAAAATTTTTTGCTGCTTCAGGTTTATTTTCAACATCGAAAGAGGAAAGTAGACAAAACAGTTGCAACATAAATTCGAAATCATGAAATTCGGGCTGATCCAGTAAGCTTGCAGCCAACCTTGCTGCAAGATAATTTGTATAAGCTGTCTGTTTGTTTGTTTTTGGAGTTGTCAAGGCATCACGTTGAAAATGATCACGGATTTGGCGTTGCAGAGCCAACGATTTTGAGGAAAATTTTTGAATGATTTGTTCCATCAACTGATTGGCCACAGGAACGAATGCGTCTGCTATTGCTGTATTTGAAGAATTTGGATTGACATAAAAAAATAAACAGGGCATCCAGTTATCTGTTAATCGGACCTGGGGTAACGATTTGGTGTAGTTATCGCAATCAATTCGGCTCGAAAATACTCGACTCATGTGCCCACTGCGCATAGGGTGGATTTCAATTTTAATAAATGCTTCAGATGTAACCATGTTTAATAAAGGGATGAATAAATGTTCAATATCACTGTGCTGGCCAACAAGTGCAATTACTTCAGGGTATTTGTATCCTTGTGCGGTCAAAACATACTCCATGGCATGTCTGATGGGGTGTAATTTATTCCAATCTTGGTTTGCGGCAGGAGGATGATTGAGTCGCGGCAACTTGAGTCGTGATCTAAGCGCTGGGTTGACAAGCATGGGTGTGAATTGTATCTCAGCACCAGATGCTAGTAATAAATCAATGTACCTCAGATCAGTTTGTTTGGAGTACAAGGCAATGATCATTTGCAGGGCATTAAATGCTTTGTCATCACAATAAAACTGCATGCTATCAGCCTCGATCCCCTGACGCAATAACATCTCAAAACCAAAAAAATTATTCTGAATAAACAGCATGACTAATTTCCCGTAGGAATTTAAAGCCAGTTGGCTGCGGTATGATTGTGACACATCGTAAAAAAAATCGGCTACCGCAATTCGTTGTTTCAATATCGCATTATTCGGCTCTTGCTCAGCGAAAATTGTGGTGATTAATTGGATAAATAAATCACGTAAATCAAATTGTTCGAATGCGCTGGGGTAGAGTTTTTCTGTGTTCAACAAATCACCAGACAAAACGCATGCGTGAAAATAATTCTTCAGTGTCGGTAAAACAAGCAATTTTTCTTGTTCTCGAATAAACTCACTGTGCTGGGAAGGTAAGCAAAGACAACAAAGATTAAATTCGGTATATAAAGGCGCTGTTTTGATTAAACGATCGGCAATGCTATCTGTTTGATGTGCTTCAATGTCTTTGATACGCAGAACCAATGCCTCAATCTCTCTATGTAATCGATTATCTTCGTTTGACTTGATAATTTGTGATATTGGAAGATCAAGAGATTCTGTGGTGATATCAACGTCTGAAACCGCCATAGGTGATTCTATGTTTCTAGAGGTGGTTCGACTTTGGAGCTCTGATAACAACCGATTTAAGTAACTCGTCCGTCCGTCAATCTTGACGTCGCTGTACAAAGTTAACCGCTCTGTCAGATTGATTAATTCAATGATACCTGCGTTGTCATAGGTGACGTTGTCCCTGTGAAATTTTTCCAAGCGTTCACCTAATTCAGCTGCGCGCATTTCTAGTTCCACATAATGCATGTTTTTTTCGTGTAATAATCGAGTTAACAATTCTTTTGCATCGGTCATCTGCGCCAATATTAATTGCTTTTGCTTGCTGTCACAGGGTTCCATCTTACCTACACTCACGACATGACCGCTGTCATTTAACACACAATCATTGATTTGAAATGGATCACGGGTTAACTGTCCGTTTTGAGTAACACGGACATGCACGCGAATACCGCGTTTTTGATCTGTTTGATGACGATATAGTAAAAAAAAGTGAGATGCGCTTAGGTGACCCTGGACATTAAATGAATTTTCGTTCATATAATTTTTATCAATGGATAGATGCATGCCATGGTAATCAAATTCACCAAAGGGGCTTTTCACAAAAACAGAGGGGGTGATGCTAATAAAAAAAGCATGTCTAGTTGGTGACTTGCTGGTGGCAACTGAATAATCGCGCAACAAATCTAGATCCAAATGATGATGAATAAAATGATATAAACTGTTTTCCCGCCTGGCCCCGGTTTTAGACGGATTTATCATAGTGAAATCATTTTCAGTATTCATAATAAACCAGGGATATTAAAAATGAAAAAAGATGGATCATTTTAACATTTTTTTGATCAAAGGTAAACTATTTTGTCACTTCTCACTCGGTACAAGGCATTTTACAGATGGGGTATTAGGATGTTTTTAATTGGTTCTGCAAACTCGCTAATAATTTTTCTGCTGCTTGTTGTTCGGCTTTTCTGCGCGTTTCACCCTGACCTTCGGTGGTAATCTCCATATCAGGCACTGTGCATGCAACGAAAAAAACTTGTTCGTGTTCGTCACCAAGAACCTGGGTGAGCGTATATTTAGGTAAGGTTAATTTTTTGCTTTGCAAATATTCTTGTAATTGCGTTTTTGCATCGATTACGTGGTTTGCTAACGAGACCTGATTTAATCGACTTTGGTACAAATGTAAAATGACTTGTTGACTGGCAGCAAAGCCATTGTCTAAAAAGACGGCTGCAAAAATTGCTTCTAGGGCATCTGCCAAAATTGAGGCTCGCCGAAAACCACCACTTTTTAACTCCCCTTGACCTAAATACAAATATTGTCCTAAATCCAGCTCATGCGCAATGATTGCTAGCATATCGCCTTTCACTAAAAAAGCGCGCAGGCGACTAAGTTGACCCTCTTTTTGATCGGGAAATTTATTGAACAAAGCCTGGGCGATTACCATGCTAAGAATGGAGTCACCTAAAAATTCTAGGCGTTCATTGTTGTGATCGCCCATGCTGCAATGAGTCAGGGCTTGCTTTAGAAGGGTTTTATTTTGAAATTTATAGTTCAATTTTCTGCATAATCTTTCTAAATCAATCAACTTATTCTCCTCAATGGATCACATGGGCAAGTCGATTCCACCGCACCATCCACGTTTTGCTATTCCAACTCATCCAGATTAGAAAGGCTTTGCCGCGAATATATTCATCACTCACAAATCCCCAATAGCGGCTGTCGGCGCTGTCATCGCGGTTATCGCCCATCATGAGATATTGATTCGCAGGAACCGTGACATCAAAATCCTCCGCAGGCACATTGACGTTTCGATAAATTTCATGCTCGACACCATTGAGGTTTTCTCGATATTCCGCAACGGCCTTGCCCGAACTTTCATCAGTGGTATATTCAACGAAGGCTTGTTTCGCTTCTATACCATTAATGGTTAAAATTTTATTGTGGTAAGACACCCTATCACCTGGAACACCCACTACTCGCTTAATGTAATCAAAGACAGGATTTGGCGGCCATCTGAATACCACAATATCGCCCGTTTTGGGGTTAGAAATGGGGATGATTTTTTTTTCAATGATTGGTAGGCGAATTCCGTAAGTAAACTTATTAACGGCTAAAAAGTCCCCAACCAATAAAGTAGGCTCTAACGATCCTGAGGGAATACGAAATGGTTCAATTAAAAAAGAACGCAACAATAATACAACCAAGAAAATAGGAAAAAACGAACGGGCATGCTCAATAATCCAGCTTGGTTTTTGACCTGATGCTCGCTTTTTAGCCCACACCAATACATCAAATAAGTAAATAAATCCGGTTAACGCCGAAAGGGCGAATAACCACAGCGCAAAGTTCATGATAGGATCCCCTCAGTCTCTATTTCTTTTTTTCTGTTTGAAACACAGCCATAAATGCTTCTTGTGGAATTTCAACATGCCCAACTTGTTTCATCCGCTTTTTACCGGCTTTTTGCTTTTCTAACAATTTACGTTTACGTGAGACATCACCACCATAACATTTGGCTATCACATTTTTCCGCAGCGCTTTGACGGTTTGTCTTGCGATGATATGACCGCCAACGGCCGCCTGAATAGCAACATCAAACATTTGTCTTGGAATTAATTCCTGCATTTTATCAGTTAATGTGCGGCCACGACTTTGTGATGTGCTGCGGTGAATGATTTGAGAGAGGGCATCTACTTTCTCGCTATTAATCAAGACGTCCATTTTAACTAAATCCGCTTCTTCAAATCGAATAAAATTATAATCTAAAGACGCATAACCTCGACTGACTGATTTTAAGCGATCAAAAAAATTAGATACGACTTCGCTCATGGGTAAATCATAACTCACGGCAACCTGTCGACCGCTATAGGTCATATTCACTTGCACCCCACGTCGTTCGATACACAAGGTGATAATGGGACCCAAATATTCTTGGGGAACCAAAATATTTGCGCGCACAATGGGTTCAAACATTTTCTTGATTTGCTGCACTGGTGGTAGGCGAGCGGGGTTATCAATTAAAACTGTTTCGTCTTTGGTATCGATAATTTGATAAATAACGGTTGGCGCAGTTGAAATCAATTCAAGATTGTATTCTCTCTCAAGACGTTCTTGCACAATTTCCATGTGAAGCATGCCCAAGAAACCACAGCGAAATCCAAAGCCCAGCGCTTCTGATGATTCTGGTTCATAAAACAAGGATGCATCATTTAAGCTCAGTTTAGCCAAAGCCTCACGAAATGCTTCGAAATCATCGGAGCTGATGGGAAAAAGTCCCGCATATACTTGGGGTTTTACGCGTTTAAAACCCGGTAATGCTGAAGTTGCCGGATTTTTTTCTAAAGTCAAGGTATCCCCAACCGGTGCGCCTTGAATTTCTTTGATGCCGGCAACCACATAACCGACTTCGCCTGCCTGCAGGACTTCTTTGGGGGTGCGTTTCGGGGTGAAAATTCCGACTTGATCAACCTCATAGGTTTTTCCGGTTGACATCACTTGCATTTTAGAACCGCGTTTTAATGAACCATGTATGATGCGGACGAGAGAAACCACGCCTAAATAGCTATCAAACCACGAGTCAATAATCAAAGCTTGTAGTGGCGCATTAATTTCGCCTTCAGGTGGTTTAATGTGGGTAACCAGTGCTTCAAGCACATCGGCCACACCCAAGCCACTTTTAGCACTGACACGAATCGCATGGTGTGCATCTAAGCCAATGATGTCTTCAATTTCAGAAATGACCCGATCAGGCTCAGCCTGAGGTAAGTCAATTTTATTCAACACGGGGAGCACATCCAACGACTGGTCAATCGCTGTATAACAAACGGCGACAGTCTGCGCTTCAACGCCCTGGGCGGCATCGACCACGAGAATGGCGCCTTCACATGCAGCGAGAGAGCGGGACACTTCATAACTGAAATCAACGTGCCCTGGTGTGTCAATAAAGTTGAGCAAATACGTTTTTCCATCCTGCGCGGTGTAGTTTAATGAAACACTTTGCGCTTTAATGGTAATTCCTCGCTCGCGTTCAATATCCATTGAGTCCAACACTTGAGCTGCCATTTCTCGATCTGACAAACCACCACAGAGTTGAATAAAACGATCAGCCAAGGTTGATTTACCATGATCAATGTGTGCGATGATAGAAAAATTTCGAATTAAAGATAGATCACTCAAGGAAAGTACCACTCAGCAAATCGGACCATTCTAGCTTATTTGCTATCATGCAGTAAAGGGGATGAAACCCCTGTATCACGGCTGATAGTATCGACCTCTCTAATTTAAATAGGCTTCAAGTTGGGCCAGAATGAAATTGTTACGCTCGTTAAACATGTACTCAAATCTGACGTTTCACTAGGGGTCAAGATTTGTGGTGAATAGATATCTGCCACTTTTTGGAAAAAACGTCCTTCGGTATTAGCGCCCTGATGACGTTGTACTGGTTTTTTAGGAACATATCGCATATAGACGAGCTGGAGCGCCACTACCCCCTTTAATTTTCATGGGCGCTACAATAAGCTCGGCTCCAATAGAAGGTACAGATTGCAAATTAGCAATGTTTTCTATTCCATAAATATTTGCACCTAAAATGATCCGATGGGCCCAAAACTCAGATGAGTTACCAGTATCTAAACTGGCTGTATCAAGACCTACTGCTTTTACCTTTTTATTCACTAGATATTGAGCTGCCTCTTTAGATATCCCAGGAAAGTGCAGATCTTTAGTATCCCCAAATTTATCATTGCCTAAATAATTTTTTTTATTACCCCAATACTTTCCCCATCCAGTGTAAAAAAGCACGATATCGTCAGAATTAATGGTCCTGTATTGTTTTTCAAATTTTTTAATGTCTACTGTGCTTATAGCATAGTCACGATTGGCTTGCGCTTTAGATGCTACATTAATTACCACTATTTTTCCATGCATTGCATCTACTGGAATCTTATCTACAGTCCATCCATGTTTTGAAAAATGACGCGGAGCATCTACATGTGTTCCGCCATGCTCAGGAGCGAAAAATTTATAAGCAGAGTAAAAATATCCTGTTGGTGTTTCTCCATAAAAAATTTTATATAATTGAAATCCTTTTTCTGTAGGCCAGTAAATAGTTTGGTTATCGAACGGGAAAGTCAAATCAAGTATTTTGGTTTGTTGACCATCAGCCGCAATTGCAAATGTACCGAATAAAAAATATAGCATGAAATTTATAAAGGACTTTTTAATAACAGGGACCCAATCATGTAGAAATGTTTTTCGTATCATTTGTATTGATTCGTTTAAATATGATAGTTATTATCATACTTAACTTTAGGCAAACTGCAATCTAATAGGCTTACACTAGAAGGGCGTGTTGACAATTCAGATCTCGACGTCCCGCGACCTCACCAAAAAGTTGGCTGCTTCCATATGACCAAATATCATAATGGACTGTCCTGGATGTTTTAAAAATGTTATCTTATCATGAAGCATGATATTAAATAGGATCCAAATGCGTCGTTTCCTTCAACTCAGTTTTATGGCTTTGGTGCTGTTGCAAGCGGGGCTGGCACAGGCTGACAAAGCCATGCTCAAAGAGCATGCTGTTCAGCTATTTATGCGCGACCTCGTAAATCACCATCATTTTGATAAAAAGCAATTAACCGCCATCATCAGCGAGGCACAGTTTCAACCGAAAATTATTGAATCGATTGATAAGCCTTATGAACATAAAACATGGGATATTTATAAGGCTTTGTTTTTGACCCAAGATCGTTTGCAAGCAGGGATTCGTTTTTGGAAAAGTAATCAAAAAACCCTCACAGATGTTGAAAAACAGTATGGTGTGCCAGCAGATGTGATCGTTGCCATCATCGGTGTGGAAACTTTGTATGGTCAAAACCAAGGTAAATATCGGGTGCTTGATGCGCTCACAACGCTCGCTTTTTATTATCCCAAGCGAGCTGAGTTTTTTACAAAAGAATTGAGGGAATATTTGTTGTTGTGTCGTGAGCAAGGGGTACCTGCGACTCAGTATCTGGGATCCTATGCTGGCGCGATCGGAAAACCTCAATTTATGCCCAGTAGTTATCGGTTTTTTGCGGTCGATTATCATGGAAAAGGACATGCTGATTTGATGCGTGAAGATGAGGATGTGATCAGCAGTGTCGCCAATTATTTTGCTAAACATGGTTGGAAATATCAAGAAATGGTTGCTGAACCAGCGCGAGTTGCTGGGGATGCTTATAAAAAATTGTCGGTGAATAGCAAGATCCCTGATTACACCTTTACCCATTTGCTCGCGGCAGGTGTGAAGCCCGAAATGAGCCGAATGCATCATCCAAGCCAGGCTGGTTTGATTGAATTGCTAACCCAAGGTGGTCCCGAATACTGGTTGGCTTACCCAAATTTTTACGTGATCACTCACTACAACACAAGTCCTCAGTACGCTTTGGTTGTTTATTTGTTTTCTCAGGAACTGCGGGAACATATGAAATTGGCGCTCTAATACAAGTCTTGATTGGCGCGTGTGTATTTCAGGAATGACGAAAAATGGGAATATCTGATGCGTACCTGTTTCTTGTTTGCTGATTTCTTCGATGAAGAAAAGTGTCTAAGCATTGCTTTGGATGAAGCAGGTCATGCCTATGCACCCTTGATAAGACGAACTGTTGATGAGCTACGTTCGTTGCAAGTTAATACAAAAACTATCATTGTGTTACCAACAAAGCTGGGCGGTTTATATGAAGTCGAACTACCTTGGTTAGCCGATAGTAAATCTCGCCAGGCCATTCCTTTTGCTTTAGAAGACCAGCTTGCCGAGCCGGTAACGTCGGTTCATTTTGCGTATGATCGAGAACATTATCAACAACACCGTTATTTGGTGGCAGTCATCGAGAAAAAAGTAATTCGAGATTTGCTGGCAAAACTGGAACGATTCGAGATTGATTTCGATGCCATGACCTTAGATTGGTTCGCGCTTGAATATGGGGAAGCGGCCCTGATTGAGAGTCAACTTTTGGTGAATAATGCAACCTTCAAAGGCTCGGTGAGTATCGAGTTATTGAGTCATTATCTCAAACAACAAACCGAGTATACCCACATTTTAACGTTCACCGATAACCCACCAATAGAACATGCTGATAAATTTACCTTCATCGATTGTCGCGCATATCATTGGATTGCGTTGCGTTTATTAAATCACAAATATATCAATTTTTTTCAAGATGAGTTCCAACATCATACCAATCAACGACAAACCAAACGTTGGTATCAGCTGGCTGCCTTGATGGGGATAACATCAGTTTTCGTGACCCTCATCATGAATACCATCATGCTGATTATTTTGAAAAACAAGGTCACTGGCTATGAGACCAAAATCGCTGCGATTTATCATCAATTTTTTCCAGAGTCACATCAGGTCATGAGTCCAAAATTTCGCATCAATCAGCTTATTACCCAGAGTCAAAGCGGTGTAGATGAGATTTTATGGCCGTTATTGGCAAAATTGGGTGAGGTTGATTTTTTAAAAGAGAGCTTACAACATCTCCATTTTCAAAATCACGTCTTATCGGTGACGTTCGTTTGCCAGGATTTTGCGGAATTGGAGCAATTGCAAACACGTTTGCAGTCAAAACAAGTGAAGGTACATCAGGCAGGTGCTGCTAAAGCAGGTAAGGAAGTAATAGCCACCCTGGAGTTAACCTTATGATGACGGGTGTCAAACAATATTGGAACCAG
The DNA here is from genome assembly GCA_027449905.1 of Legionellales bacterium. Taxonomy (GTDB): domain Bacteria; phylum Pseudomonadota; class Gammaproteobacteria; order Legionellales; family Legionellaceae; genus DAIDKT01. The sequence goes on along the minus strand of DAIDKT010000101.1, from coordinate 4,701 downwards.
CGATCTGTTCGTGAGCAAAAGCTGCTATTTGGTGCGGGGTTCTGCTTATTTTTCTATTTGTTTTATGTATTTTTGTATTCACCGCTGGTATCGGGGGTGAGTCATGCAAAGACGCAGCTGATTGAAAATAAGACGACCTTGAATTGGATGATGGAAGCTCGGCAGCTTGTTAGCCAACAAAAAAAATCGCAAAACATTACCCAGGGACAGTTGCTGACGATTTTGGGTGAGCAAATTAATCAGGCATCATTTCATCGCTATCCATACCAATTGGCGCAAATAGGTTCGGGTGATATTCAACTCTCGTTTGATGAAGTTCCATACAACGCCTGGGTGATTTGGTTATGGAAACTGAACCAGCAATATCATTTTTCGGTGAAACAGTTTAACGCCGAGATCACAAAAACACCCGGCGTCGTGAAAGCGCTGGTCATTATTACTCCTTTGTAACTAGACTCCTTACTGTAAATCTTGTTGCACTTGATTCCATGTCTTAATTCCCGCATGTTGCTTCAAATCATCCGGTAATGAATTTAATTTTTCTTGGGCCGCTTCATAGCTCGGGTAGCTACCATACAAACCCTTATAATCGCCGTTATTTGCTTTTACCTCAGCTGTTCTCTCATTTTTTGGTGCTTTGTATAAGGTACTTGCGACATAGGATGCTTTTGGATCTTGCGCGATCTCAATCGTATATGCTTGAGGATTTTGACTATTCACCCAGTTTTTATCTACATCTTTGGATGATTGTGGTCCGCCTAGACCGACATGATAAGATTGTGGCACGACAACTTGGCTAGACGAAACTGGTTCTTCAGTTCTTGATGTCGTCGGTTGGATTGTTTCATAGCCATCTGGATAAAGCATATTGGATGAGTTCGATGAGTTCGATGATTGGAAAGGTGAAAAAAATGTCGAATCAGTTCCATCAATCATACAAGCGGTTAAACTGAGCGCAGACAGTGAAATACTGAGAATACGGATGATTTTAAACATCTTAAGCTCCTTTTTATTTTTCCTTACTGGTAGTATCAGCCAATTTCAAATAAACTTTAGGTTTAACATGAATTAAAGTGATTTATGTGGACTCATCGACGATCAGGCCAAACCCATCAGCGAACCAGTCAAGATCATCGCGATCCTTATGAACGAGATAGAACACGCGTGATACATTGCCCTGCTTTTCGACGATTACAACGCAAAACGCAAATTTTGGGTACTGATGAGGGTGATTTTCACCGCACTCGTCTGACCCATTCACTTGAAGTTGCATCGATTGGAACCAGTATTATCAGGAATCTCAAGATTGATAATCCTGATAATATTTTATCTAGTTTGTTACCTAACGATGATCTCATCAACGTGATTTGTTTACTGCATGATATTGGTCATCCACCATTTGGGCATGGGGGTGAAGTTGCATTAAATTATATGATGCGTGAACATGGTGGTTTTGAGGGCAATGCTCAAACCTTGCGTTTATTAACCAAACTAGAAGAAAGCTATGGTACTCACGGTCTTGATTTAACTCGACGTGCGTTATTGGGGATCTTGAAATATCCAGTCCCTTGGTCACGTGTCGTGGCACCTGAGTTACCCCATGTTCAGGATATTCGCATGCGCAATATACGAATCAATGATTGGTTGCCGCCAAAAGCTTATTTTGACGAAGAACAAGTAGAAGTAGATTGGCTTTTAGAGCCCTTTGACCCGGCTGATCGAGAACTATTCCAATCATTAAGTCTGGCGCCGCAAGCGCAGCAACATGGCAAAGCCGCTTATCATACATTTGACTGTTCTATTATGGATGTAGCAGATGATATTGCTTACGGTGTCCATGATCTGGAAGATGCAATTCACCTGCGATTAATCAATCGTGACCACCTCGATTCCCCCGTGTTTAGAACGTTATTGGAAGCGACCCCTTTTGCATTCAAAATGGATACTTTTATAAATTCACTATTTTCCAAACAACTCGACGCACGCAAACAAGCAATCGGGGAATTAGTGAACTATTTTATTACTGCGGTTGATGTGCAAATGATCCAGGTTGATTTTAAAAATCCGGTATTAAAATACAATGCCCTACTAGAGCCAGCGGCGATGGCTTTGTTGAGTCATCTCATGGCTTGTATTTATCAACATGTGATTGACTCTCAAGAAGCCCGGACTTTCGAATATGGGGGACAAATGGTCGTGCAACGATTATTTGAAGCGTTCAGCTCCAATCCTGAAAATTTACTGGATCAAAAAAACAGATACAGATTTAATCAAGCAGTTGATAAGAGAATGGGTTTGCGGATTATCTGCGATTATGTTGCCAACATGACAGACGAATATGCGTATCGTATGCACGAACGATTATTTGGATTTAATACGCGCACAATATTTGAGCGGTTGTAAGGATGGCGTCCCCAACGGGATTCGAACCCGTGTTATTGCCGTGAAAGGGCAGTGTCCTAGGCCTCTAGACGATGGGGACCAACAAACTGGGCGAAGTATACGAGACTGGTATTGCCACTGTCAAGCATTTTGGTGGAGCTAGGCGGGATCGAACCGCCGACCTCTTGCATGCCATGCAAGCGCTCTCCCAGCTGAGCTATAACCCCACACCTTCACCGCCGACGCAGTATACGAAACGCTCACCCAGACGTCAAGAATAATCATATGCCACCGCTTGTAATAGTGCTTGTGCTGAGCACCATAGCTATTTTGTAGCAAATAGGAATAAAGAACTTCGCTGTATGGGGAGAAGGGAAATCGGAAGCTGTTCTTTGGTTTGAAATGAGAGTTTAAGCAATGTCAAAATCTTTTTTGGTCAAACTTAAAACATTACTAGGGTCTGTTGACAATTCATTTTCTGATGCCCTACGTCGAGATCTGAATTGTCAACGCGCCGTATGTTTTTTAGCTCCGGAGATAATTTAACCGGGAATTGCTGCGTATTCAGTCGGATTCTTGTTTAGACATGTTAGTTATTGTACAATCAGTTTTTTGACTTAGGAGATGTCTTTATGAAGCAACGCGCGATGTTAAATTCTTTTTTATCTGCATCACTGGTGTTGGCGATGCAAGCAGCGCACGCTGATCATTTGGTGCAATGCCCATCGGTTGAAACCTTAAATACCTATTCATTTGGTGCCGCATTACCTTATGCTTATCAACAATCAAATCAGTCTCTTCAAGTGATTTCTGTGGTGATAGATCCTACTTCTGCAGGCAAAGTCGGTTTGGTCATTTATCCAGTTCCGGTTGCACTAACAGGCGATCCTGAAATTGCTACGATAGATGTGGTAAGCCAGTTGCAGTTAGAAACCGCCGCTCCTGTGAGCTATCGATTAGCTGCTGGCATGAATGTGCCAATGTGTGTATACACTTTGCCTGGAAAACAAAATGTCACAGCACTGCTTTTTTCTCAAGAGCATGAGAGTGATGATAACCAACCTCTTGATCTCAAGTCGATACAGAAAAAGCCAAGCAAGCGTGAGCAAGCGATGAAATTTTTGAAATTTGTTAACAAATATTAGGCAATTCATCTTCTGAAATCTGACGCCCTGCGACTTGTTCCTGAGAGATCTTCATAAAAATTAACCATAGTGATAGATCTCTCGTTGAGTCATGGTTGCCTGCTTACAAAGCTCATTCAATAAGTATAAAAATTTTTCCCAAGAGCACGAGATGCTTTTTTTCAGAGCTCGTCTGCCAAGAAAAACATACGATAAAACAGAATTAAATTTTGCGGAATGAGCTTGAAAGTCAGCCGCTTTTCCAATGTTTTTAACGAAAGCTCCTGCAAGCCAAGCAATAAAAGTAACAATTGCTGCAATAAGCAGTAAAATATTCATTCGCTGAGGGCATTTAGTGAGGCTCTCTTTGAGACCAAGCCCATAATGTGAGCATTTTGTATCTCTTATATTTTCCTCAATTCTCATTCTCTGTCGATAGATATTTACAATAAGTTTTGGATTTGATGAAGCATCTGAAAGCGAAGTTACGAGTAACCATGGTTCTTTTTGGGCAATTGAATATCGTTTTGATGTACTTGACCTGCGTCTTTTTTTATTAACTGTGAGTGATCCTCTACCTTTAATTTTTCCTTTATATAAAACAAAATAAGCAGGAACTTGGCCTATTTCAGTTAATTTCCCATGACCTATACAAGTTGGTTCTGCAGTTGCTTGTTTGAAATATGTTGAGCTTAAATTCCAATTTGAACTATCGTTCATGCACATTGCGTTTTTATTGCGTAAGCGACCAACAAAATTCCAGCCTAATTGAAGAATATATGCAAATCATAACGCACGAAATCCAGCATCAGTCACAATAACAGGTTTTACTGACGCTGGTAAAAGTGCCTTTAGTTTATTTAAAAATGCTTTATGAGTGGCATGATTATTTTCATTTGTTTTCGGATAACATTCTTCATAAATAACAATAGAACGTCCTGGCATAGATAAACTTGCACGTAACGCATAAAGATTTGTAATAGGATTAATACAACTCCAATCAATATGAATCCAGGGTTGTATGTTTTCTTGAATAAGTATTGAGGTCATCTCCTTGTAAAATAATATTCTTTCAGATTGGAGGTGACCATTGCCTAATAGTCGGTCAACTTTTTGAATATTGCTGCATTCTTTATTTGTATTTACAATGTCTCTACCTAAGCCAGTTAAATACAGTTTATTAGTGCCAATTGCA
>DAIDKT010000100.1 GCA_027449905.1 Legionellales bacterium | reverse complement strand
CAGCAGTATTTGTAATAGCGGCTCTAGAACTCAAATCATCTTTGGGATCTGTTGAAACCACTTCAGCAGTATTTGTAATAGCGGCTCTAGAACTCAAATCATCTTTGGAGGCCTTTGAAGCAGACGAGTTTGTAGAGACCTTTACGCCCCTGGTCCTCAAGGTGTTAGCGTCATAAAAACGCTTGGTATCAAATGAAGATTGATTTGTATTGGGGGGGGTATTATTTCTTTTTTTGTTGCCCTTTGTGGGTTCGGTCTTAATTTCGGAAGTTGTCCGCATTATTAAATCTCCTTGAGCGGTTGTGTCTGAAATCGGATTATCCTTGATAATATCAGGATTCTCTTCATCATGATCTAAAGTCGTTGTGAATAAATTATTTTGTGCCTGTAAAACGTTTTTTTTATCACTAGAATTGAGGTATATCCACCCTAAAGCGAGAGAAACCAGCATTACAAGTGAGACAAAGTAGAATTGGGGATTAATGAGGAGCTGATTATATACTGAAAGCTTAAAAGAAGTACTAGGCTCATCACCCGGGATAAATGGAACGAAACCATCAGTTATAGTATGGTTATTATCTGGAGTCAGGGGGAACAATTTTGTAATCGAACTTGCTATCTCATCAGCCGACAGCACCGGCTTCCTCAAATAGTCCAGCATATTAATGGTAATCTGATCCTGCCATCTATTTTTCAGCACAACGCGATACATGGTGTTTTTTAATACCTTGATGCTTTGTTGCCCAAGAAGATCTATTACCTGCAATTCTATATTTTTATATTTATTAAAATAGAGTATCGCAGATGCTAGTTCAATAAGATTTAGAGACATAATCTTCCTCGATTTTCAAACGTTTATTTATTTTGTTTGTATTTACCAAACAGTGGCGGTTTATTATACACAGATAAAAATCAAGAATCTAGCTTTATTTTTATTCACGAAGTACTTCGTCTTAATAATTGAGATTTTGATGTCGGGGATTGTCGGGGCATAAAAGCACAGAGCATGATTGCATATAACACATAAACATATCAATGGTATCAAGAGGAAGTGATCAAATGCCAATAGGCCCTAAAGCAATACGTTGACTGTTGTTAACAGAGCACAATGATCACTCAAGTTATCCATCACCTGGAGATCCGTGATCTCATAACCAGGCGTAGTGAATACACCATCCACAACAATCCCCAGATCCCCGCAACGATGGTGATGTTTATCAATTGTTGTCGAGATCTGAGCCGGAATATTATCTTTGTAATTTGCGGCGAGCGTGTCAAAAATGGGCGTGCCTCGCGGGGCATTAAAATCACCGCAAAAAACAAACTCTGGGATTTGAGTAAGATGAGTTAATAAATTTTGAAGATCTTGGTATTGATCTTCATTGGGTTGACCATTGGGTGTCCAAGTAAAGTGAGTGTTTAAAATACAATACGTTTGGTGATCTTTCACCACCTCAATCATCGTAAGCGCACGTGCTGTTTTTTCAGGCTCTCCCTCAGTCATACGTGTGGGTTTCGAACCGTCGCCTCGATAAAAAATATGACCATTTTTAATGATGGGCAAATGACTTAGGGTTAATAATCCCAAGTAATCCTCCGTTTTTTCAGAACATATAATATTCTGGATCGTGTAAATTCCATACATATTCGTGGCTTTTTCTAGTAATTCTTGATCCTTTCCTAAAACTTCTTGGAGTAATATGACATCAGGTTGTTGTTCTTTAAAAAAAGGCAGAATGCGTTCAAAATGACGATCCATTTCTATATTTAAACAGATGATTTTTAAAGGAGCTTTCATGTGGATTCGATTCATACCTAAAATCTTGCCGAACTTTAGGTATGGTAACAGATTAGAAACGTTCAGGTGAATCTATTGCGTTACTGTTTATCGATTTAGACGGGTTTAAAAGTGAAACTCAATTTTTTCAACTATTTTTCTTGCATGAGCGGGCTCTAATAATTCATAAAGTACAGCGCCAGTGTGTATGTTTAAGTTATCAAGAACTAATATTATTTTTTTAGCTTTTGGATAATGATCACTTTTGCCTGCTTTTTTCCATTACGTACAATCTCAATCAATCCCTCTCGTTGTAACTCCGTTAATTTAACTGTATAGCCCATCGTCCCTGACCTTAGAAAATCGATAGTATAATTCAATGGCTCCGTTTAGACAAAATTAAAAAATCAGAGTAGTACGAAGGATTTTAATACAATTTTAACACGCTATGCGTTAGAGCGCTTTTTGTATCGCATCAGCTTATCTAATTACAAACCATTGCTAAGTGTTTTAAAATCATACAATGGTACGAGAAGAGGACTCGAACCTCCACTTAATGCCTTGATTTTATTGGTTTAAAACAATCTGGACTAAAAGCTTACCCAAGATCTTACCCAACGTGGCGTATGATACCTGATTTGAATGATTACGAAAAGATGCAAATGATTACATAGTTGCGTGTTCCAAATATACGTCAAATATTTGGAATTGACGCCAGTTTGTACCATTTAACTTAGTAATAAAACCCAGTTGACTTATGTAGGTGTTATTACTAAGTTAAATGGATGAAACCTAAGAATGCCCTAGAAAAAATAGAGACCTTGCTTTCAGCGGCCAACTTCACAAGCAAAGAAGCTAAACAATGTGGAGTTAGTACTGAGACTTTAGCTTATTATGTAAAAGCTGGCGAACTTGAACGATTAGGTCGAGGATTGTATCGCAGCATCCATGCGCCTACCCTACAAAGTTTTCAGTGGGAAGATTTAGTTACTGCTGTTAGAGGCGTAGAAAATGGGGTAATTTGTCTTACTTCCGCTTTGGCACTTTATGAGTTAACGGATGAAATTCCCAGGCAACATTGGATAGCTATCAGCCACGGCACATCTCATCATGCAAGCCCTATGGTGAAAATTATCCGCATGCGTAATCATTCACTAGGAAAAACAACAATTGATATTGATAGTACAGTCGTTTCTATTTTTGATAGAGAACGCGCTATTCTTGATGCCTTTCGCTATTTAAGCAAAGAAACAGCATTAAAGGCGAGATTAAAATTCATCGCTCAAGAAAAATTAAAAACGTTTAATGAAGTATGGAAACAACTTCTGTTGGAACGTTTCTTAGCCAGGCTATCTAGCTCAACGTATCGTGAGCAGTTTATTTTTAAGGGCGGGTTATTATTGGCTCAATACATGGACCTTGGACGAGAAACAACTGATATTGATTTTTCAATGACCAAAATGAAAAGTGAGTTTTCAGCAATCCAACAGGCACTTTGTGAAATAGTATCTGTTGATATTGATGACTCATTTCGTTTTGAATGGGATACCATGCAAATATTATCGCAACCCCATATGGAATATAGCGGTTTTCGTGCAACCTTGCAGGCTTATTTTGGCAACATGAAAGATAAGATTCACATTGATATTGGTGTGGGCGATATGGTGACTCCAACTCCAAAAGATTATCGACCTTTTGAATACAATGGTAAGCCTTTGTTCGTGGGTGAAATTACTATGTTAGTTTATCCAGTAGAGTCTATTTTTTCAGAAAAATTGGAAACCATTATATCCAAAGGCCCTAATAATAGCCGGATGAAAGATTATCATGACGTCATGTTAATGATAAAAGAGCCTGGACTTTAAATCCGGGCGCTCTTGCAGAAAAATTACAAGCTACGTTCAAACATAGAAATACTAAATTTACTATACCTATTGAGTTTGATGATACAGAAATGATCCAGCTGCAAAATTTATGGGGCAACCACTTACGAGGCTTAGGAGATGTTCGAAAAAGATTAGACTTACCTGATGAAGTTAGTGTTCTTTTGGCTAAAGAAAAGTGAACCTATCAGATTACACCTCCAAATCCATTGACCATCTTGGTCTGGTATCTACTCTATGTCAGGAGCTTGGGATGGCCGAATTTATCGATGTGAAAATACTAACGATACTGATGGCTTTAAAAAGCTTGTTAAATCACATGTGAGCAACATACACTACAGAAGAACATACTACAAAGTACCTAGCAGTCCATGAAATCTTTCAATAAGCTCTGCCGGCAAACCGTTGCCTGTGATCAGGATCCAGAAAAAGCCTTGGCACGATGGATTGAAGAACAAGATTATATTCAGGTGGTTGATGCCAAAATTATCGAAGACGTTATTTATCAAGGTCGAGGTCGAGGTCGATCCAAGCATAATGCGCAAGGTGAAAAGGTTTACCAAGTATCGAGGCGTTGCTAATGGTGATGACCTGTTCACTTATGATATATCCAGCACTTGAGCACCTTATCAGAACCAGGTTACGTGAAAAAGAAATGTTCTTTCCCGATATGAAGAAAAAGCCTACACAAAATCCAACGGCTAAATGGGTATTTTCATGCTTCACTGGTGTTCATGAGCTTAGTATTGGCGTGGATATTAAGGTTATTCTGAATCTGAATGAAAGGCAAAAAATTATCTTGCACTGCTTGGGAGAGCGGTACTGGAGTGTTTATTCATAAAATCAGGTGCGGAATCCGGATTACCCAAAGTGCTTGCGGTTATATACGAAAAATAACGAATAGTTGAGAAAGATTTGGGGGAGAGAAGTCAGTATTATTTCAATAATAATCAAAGCATTACGTATGTTTGCGAACCATTAAGGATTGTTGTAAAATCCATCAATGGTACCGAGAAGAGGACTCGAACCTCCACGGAGTTGCCCCCACTAGCACCTGAAGCTAGCGTGTCTACCAATTCCACCACCTCGGCAATGTGCGAGTAAATTACCTAAGATTGGCCAGTCTGTCAAGAACCGCGGCCCTTTTAATAATCACCTTTTTGACAATCGAATTGAATATCACCAAAATCTCACCTATAATCGTAACTTCCCAGGTACGTCATCCTGAACGCAGTGAAAAATGTCCAATTGACTTGGTTTGAGCCAAATTTAGGAGATCCTTCACTGCGTTCAGGATGACGTGGTATCAATTTGATTCAATCAAAATTATCCACAACCTGGGGAGTTACCTATAATCTACGATTTGGGATGCAACTTGCATAGTAGGAAAATTTTTACACGTAAGTTGGACCACGGCCCAACATGCGAATGATTTACTTCTATGTGTCAGAGTTGAACCGTATCATTTTTTATCAAGAGGAATTTCATGAGTACCCATATTAAAATTGTGACTGATGCTAATTTTGAACAAGACGTTATTCAATCAAATAAACCTGTTCTCGTTGATTTTTGGGCTGAATGGTGTGGGCCTTGTCGGGCGCTGGGACCAATTTTTGAAGAAGTGTCCGCCAGTCATCATGAGCAAATTCATTTTGCTAAAATCAATATCGATGAAAACCCAAATACACCATCAAAATATGGCGTCATGAGTATACCTACCTTAATTTTATTTAAAAACGGGCAAGTTGAAGCCATTAAAATGGGGTTGCTTTCAAAGTCACAATTAATTGCTTTTATTGATAGCAATAGTTAGGATTGCGATCGTAGTAAACTAAATGAACGCATTTGCCATCATTGCTAATGGCCCATTTCCTGACAAGTCAATTATCAACGAAGCAATTCAACATAAAATTATCATCGCGCTCGATGGTGCGGCAAATAAATTAATCGAACTCAAGATTAAGCCGGATGTCATTCTGGGCGACTTTGACTCGTTGAATGATGAAACACTGATTTATTGGGGAATTACTCAAACATTTTCGGATATCTCCGCCGATTCCAAACCGTATCTGGGCAAACAAGATGTGCTGATAGTCCCATGCAAAGATCAAAGTGAAACCGATCTCGTCAAAGCGATTCACTATTGTGATCTGCAACAGGCTGAAAGCATTACCATTCTGTGTGCCACTGGTGGTCGAGAAGATCATCATGAAGGCACAAAAAGGGCATTACAATCGGAGTATAGATCCGACCGAATCATTGTCGTCCACTCCGAACAACAATCGCTGCGATATGGCCGAGATGAAACCATTGAGCTCGCTGGAATAGTTGGAGATTACTGTGGGATCATCGCTATTCACACTGGCCAGTGCAGCTCCACCGGCCTCGAGTACGAATGTAACGGACATGACTTCAGTATTTGTAATCGATTAAAAACAACGCCGGCAACTGTTAAGATTCATGGTTCAGCGCTGATTATTATGCCCCCCCAACTAAAATCACAACGCCCGTTTGTCGATTAGAGCAGTTGTTTCATCACAAACTAAGATCTCTGGGCCCCGCGAACAAGTATCGGGGCGTCAGGTCTGAGAAGATGAATTATCAACAAACATTAGTTTATGACATCACACAACAACCATGCTTAGTTGCATGATCTGGTTCGTGCCCTTCTTCGTTTGGGTTTATATAGGTTCTTGTTGGATTGGCAAAAATACTAAATGTATCAATAAACCCAGGTTTCCGACTATTAGTTTCCACAACTAGATTTTTTAGTCCAGCCCCAACTGAATTCTCATCAACATCTGCTTCTCTTAACATCGATTCGAAAAGAACTGCGATAAGGCCAAAAGCAACACCGCCAGAACCCGCGTTTGTCACGGTACTTGCATTCGCAAACAGTCTACCTTGAACTGATAACGGCCCGATACTTGGATAATTGTCCGGAGCCACTGCGCGCACCCCGACCCATAAGATCAGCGCACCACTGTCTTTTAAATGCTCAAAATTTTCTTTGCTCAACGGTAAACGAATTTCTGGTTTTGAGGGCTCACGACCCAACGCGATGTCAATTAACTCTGGAAAAAACTTGTCAATCATTTGCAGCTGGAGTAATCCACGATTTTGGGCAAAATTACCCCAAAGATCAGGAGGCACATCACCATGATAAGCCTTCATTCCAGCCACACCAATGATCAACTGATTCGTGCTCTTGTCAAAACGTGCCTGCCAAGAAACCACAATGCCATTTTGATGAACTTCTTGATGTTGCTCTAATGTACCATACTTAGATAATAAATCTTCAGGAATATTGACATGTAAGGTTGTGGATACCCCGGCAAAACCCGCATTAACGATTGTAGTAAAGCCCATTTGTTGTAATGCATTGACTTGATTACCTGGTGCAAACAAGTAGTGAGTTGGGTATGGATGACGATTACGATGAATCTTTTGTACCCCCTGAATGCCCAAACCTGTTACTCGTTCTTTCCCATCTGACTGCAGCATCCTTTCAATACCGATCACGGTCGAATCATATTTTACTTTAAAACAAGGCTTGATCTTTAGACCAGTCTCTTCGTTATCACTTTGATATCTACCCATGTGCGCAGTTAGATAATCCAGGAGTTTAGGCAAAAATTTTCTCGCATTAATACATCCCCCAGGGCGCAATATAGCACCGGATCCAGGTTTCCATTGTTGCTGGTCGTTATCTACATATTTAGCACAAAATTCTTGTAATGAGGGATCAAAATCCAATACTTGGCTGGGGGTTAAAGCGCATGTTCGAGTATAACCAATACTGTGATAGTCAACGATCATCCCTTGAATTTTATCATTTGCGTGCGTATCATCAGCAAAAAGATCAATACGATATCCGTTATGAAAGGTTTTTTCTTCATCTGCACCCGGTTCACGACAAGGATGAAAATTGGAATCTTCTAAAATTTGTTTCAGGTCTGGGTCAGCTAGCTCATAGAGCTGATGCCAGGCATCCATTGCTAATCGACCGACCTCTAGTAAAGAGGCTTGCCGCTCAGCATGTCGCGTTGGGTCTTGACTAAAACTCATCACTTCATTTTTAAATTCTTGGGTCAGAGCAGAATCATTGACACCAGACACATCTGCAAAGATACCGCCCTCCTCATCAAAGGCTCGATTATATGCATCAAGAAACGCTTTACCAACTGGAACCACGGCCAGAATTTCATCTGGTGTCAAACTAGGCCAAAGATTGGCAGCTGGCGTATACGTCCCATCCGGATATCGTTCGTGTATCGTAATCCGAGCCCGCTCCCCGTTTAAATGCACCATCAGTGCCGCCAAATGACCCAAAATTCCACCACCAATGATAATGAGTTTTTTATCGGGGTAGGTCAAAAGTTCCTCTTGAATTTGCATAGAACACTCCATAAATCGATTCAGGCCAGGATGATATGATATTGTCTCATTACGTTCAAACTAAAAAAATTGGGCCTTGACCGCGATACCGTCCACAGTTACATTACGCAGCCCTCTGGTTGGCCACTATTTTCAAGGTTGGCCTCGAAACTGAAAGTAGGTTTCGTATAAGATATGTCAGTAAACCTCGTGGTTTTTGATTAAAAATTAGGGATTGTTGACAGACCCTAGTTTAAGTTACCAAAATATTAATTATAGTTTTCTGGGCTGCACCATAAAACAATGATGGATGCGCTGGTCCCGTTTAAAATCCAGATCGATTGTTTCGGCAGTGATATTCTTCACCTCAAACTCAGCTGATATGGTTAATGCAAGATTAAATTGCCTAAAGTTTGTCGAAAAATATAAGACACCGTCTTCTTTTAATAAATTCATTGCCAATTTGATAAGGACCTCATGATCACGCTGAATATCAAGTGTTGTATTCATGCGCTTAGAATTAGAAAAACTCGGTGGATCTAAAAAAATCACATCGAATCGATCCTGAGTCAGGTTGAGCCATTCTAAACAATCATATTGAATAAACTGATGCCGAGCGAGTTGAATTCGATTGAGCTGAAAATTCTCTTCAGCCCACTTTAAATAAGTATGTGATAGATCAACATTGGTCGTAATCGCACCCGCTAGGGCGGCATGGATACTGGCCGCGCCAGTATAACAAAAGCAATTTAAAAACTTGGTCCCCGGCATTAATTTCCCAAAACGCAAGCGTAGGAGCCTGTGATCCAAAAATAATCCCGTGTCCAAGTAATCATACAAATTGACTTTGAGTTTGGCTGCCCCCTCGCTTACCACCATGGTCTCTTGCTTTTCATCTATTTTTTCATACTGCTGTTCGCCCTTTTGACGCTTGCGTTGTTTTATGATCACCTGGTCTGATGGAATGGCCAACACCAGGGGAACAACATGGCGGACATCGCTCGCTCTTTTTTCAGCGACCGCTTTAGGAATGGAGGCAGGGGCTTGATATTCCTGAAGAACGGCATAATCTTGATATAAATCAATCGCATAAGCATACTCAGGCAAATCCGCATCATATACCCGATAGCAGCTAATGTGATTTCGTTTGGCCCACTTTTGCAAATGGGCCGCGTTTTTTGCCAACCGATTGGCAAACATCTGTGCATGAGAAGACAACGGATGAACATACTCACCGGTGCGGAGTTGATTCTCTGAATTTAATTGAAAACAATATAGTTTACACTCAAGTGGGCCGTTGTATATGGTATATTGTTTGTAGGCACGCAATCCAATCGCCTTGGCCAACACGACCTGAGGGGTTAATATCGCGGCACGCCAACCCTGATAGTGTGCATGTAAGCATTGACCCAATTTTTTATACAGCGGGAGTAACGTTTTAACATCCTCTTGTCGCTCACCAAACGGCAAATTACTGATCACAAGACCCACTGGCTTATCTGGCGATGCCACTTGTTCAAATGACTGAACCTGCCATTCAATTAAATCAGCCACCCCGGCGCGCTTTGCATTTGCTTTAGCCTTTGTAATCACTTGCTCATTGATATCTGACCCCCATAGTTTGATAGGGGACACAACAACAGACGCCTCAGCAGCCTCTCTTAATTGGCTCCAAAGTGAGGGATCATGATGAATCCAATTTACGAAAGCTTGATCATGGCGTAACAAACCAGGCGCCATTTGCGACGCGATCATGGCTGCTTCAATCACCAATGTACCTGAACCACAAAAAAGATCACGAAATGGGTAACCAGCTGAAACCATTTCGTGCCAGTTTGCTCGAATCAACATGGCTGCGGCTATATTTTCTTTTATTGGTGCGGAACCCGCTTCAAGGCGATAACCACGCTGGTGCAAGCTATAGCCAGTCATATCAAAGCTAACCGTTAGCTCATCATTTCTTAAATGTGCTTGTAAGCGAATTTGCGGATTTTGGCGATCAATAACGGGACGTTCACCCGTTTTTGTTCGAAAATAATCTACCAATGCATCCTTGATTCGCTGTGCGCCAAACATGGTGTTGCGAATACAAGGAGAGCTCCCGTGAAATTCAATTGCCAGAGTCTTGTCGGCTCCAAACACCGTTTCCCAGGCAAATCCATGGCAAAGGTGATACAGCATGTCAGAATCAGACACAGGACCACGGAAAAGAATGAGATGCACCCGATTGGCTAATCGCGACCACAAGCATATCGTATAAATCGTTGATAAACTTGCATCGCCATATACCCCCTGCGGACTCACTCGCGTGACATCAAGGCCAAGTGATTTCATTTCATCTTGTAAAAGATACTCGATTCCTTTGGGACAACTGACAAATACAGAAAATTTCATGAAAAAAAACCCACGTTGGATCCCGTTTTAAAACTAACTTGCTAAGGTGTATTAACAATTCAAATTTTGAAAGCCTACTTCCCGCTGCTTGTCCGCGGGATCCAGAGATCTTGCCCAACGCACAGCACTATCGCACTGAAATAGATGGATATCGATCGCGCGACGTCGAGATCTGGATTGCCAACATATTCTAGCGTTTTCGTAACCTGTATAAAGGCTCGCAACTCCCAGGCGGAGGCTTTTTCGTTACATTATCTCGCGTAAATAACGAAACAATGCTTTAGCAGCACCCAGGTTAATATTTTTAGCGCGATCTTGCTTTGCTTTATGAATCAGTTGTCTCAGTTTTTGCAAATCATCTGGGTGATATGTGTCAACAAAGGCGGTTAATGACTCATTTCCTCCATCCATTAGATTTTCGCGCCACTGTTCAACCTCATGAAAGCACTGAGTTTGGGCACTGTCTTCAGCCAAAAGACGATTATATTCAGTGATAATCAACTCATGATCCTCTGAACGCATTAATTTACCAATTAATTGGGATTGACGCCTGATGGCTCCGTGGCTGTTTAATTTTTTAGCATCTAGAATAGCACGACGAACTCGGTCGGATAATGGCAATTGATCCAATCTATCCAAACGCCAGTCAATGAGTAAGGTCCCTAATTTTTGCAACGCATCTGCTTCGCGTTTTTTTTGGGATTTACTAATCGGCTCTTCCACTAAAGAACCTCTTGCATAAACCGTGGTTTCGCTCTTCGAGTGAAAAGATAGGCGCGACTGATGGCGAACAAGTTATAACATAAAATTATCAAAAGCAAAGCGTGCAACCAAGTAACCGTAATATGTGCAAAAACAGGCAAAACAATCGCAACGCCCAGGCAACCACCAAGACTGAGAATCAACGTTCTCTTCAAGGGGATTTTATCTTGTTGTAAAAACATCAACGTGGTTAGTGGTTGCTGCATGGCGCCGGCTGTCATCATGATGGGAAACGCAACCACGGGTGAAACATTCAATAAAAACAAAACACCTTGAACCATTGCAAATAAACCAACCCCTGCTGACGTAAGTGCCCCGCAAAGCACCAAGCCAATAAAACCAAGCACCAGTTTCCATGAATGTAAGGCAATGGCGTCACCACCTGCTGGGAGTATCTGTAATTGTCTACAAACCAACAACCCAATAATAACAGAAAAACATCCCATCATCGCCAAACGAATGTGTTGTTTACTGAGCCGGCTAACAATACTGCCACCCAATAGACCGCCAACACAGGTAGCGACCACCAAAGATACCAAGGTAGTTAAATCTACATCGACATATTGCATAAAGAAAAATGACTCGATGGCTCCCGGTATTACCTGGGCACCATTATTCATAGCAGGTAACTCTTCATCTTTGAATGTACCCAAGAGTTTTGCTAAGGCAATATTCACAGCAAAGCTGCCAACGCCAACCGTGTCGGCAATAAAAGCAATCATCCCGCTTCCCATTAAACGGAAATAACCCCCTAATGAGAGTGACTCAGCAGGCTGATGCTTTAGTTTATAAAGCATTGCGCCCGCACAAATCAACGTTAATAGGACAATGGCATAGCTGAGTAATGATATAATCATTTTAATCCAATAAAACTGAATGATTTGATTCTTTCAGAACCATGAAATGGTCCTATTTTACCACATTATTCAAAAAAAGTCTTTTTATGATCACAACCGGGCTTAGTACACGACAAAAAATTAAATGTTCATGGTTTGTCGTCCCCGCGCAGGCGGGGATCCATGCTGCTATTGGCCTCATACCAAATTCACATTAGATTCCCGCCTGCGCGGGAAAGACAACTCCATTTTTGTAGTGTACTAAGACAACCGGGTACAATGATGGCCAGGAATTGCACCCTCACAACCAATAAACAAATATAAACAAAAAAAGCCAGACAAAATCAACAAAATGCCAATACCAAGCAACCGCCTCAAATGCAAAATGTCGCTCAGGAGTAAAATGCCCATCGATGGATCGCTTGAGAATCACGATTAACATGATCGTACCAATCGTTACATGCAGGCCGTGAAAACCGGTTAACATAAAAAATGTAGTCCCATAAATACCGGCATCTAAGGTTAAATTCATGGCGGTATAGGCGTCATAATATTCATGTGCTTGGAGACACAAAAATGCTATCCCTAGAACCACGGTACAAAACAACCCTAATTTCAATTGACCACGTTTATTGAGTTTCAACGCCCAGTGCGCCCACGTAATCGTCACACCCGAGGTTAATAATATGACGGTATTGATTGCGGCAAGTCCCCACGCCCCCATGGCCTCATATGCACCAACAAATGTGCTATTATTCGGATTAATTAACAGAGGCCAAGCCGCTTTAAAATCTGGCCACAAGGTCACATGCGTAATTGGATGTATCTCGCCAGCCAACTCCGGCACAATGTAATAGCGAGAAAAAAATAAAGCACCAAAAAATCCGCCGAAAAAACAAACCTCAGAAAATATAAACCAGCACATCCCCCATCGGAAGGAACGATCTACTTGTAAGTTATAACTGCCTTTTTGATTTTCATAGATCACTTGACCAAACCAACCAAACATCATGCCAAATAAGATACAAAGTCCTAACGTAAAAATATAAGGTCCATACCAATCTGCATGCAACCAGGAGGCCGCCCCAACTAAGGTTGTTGTTAAACCAACTGAACCCACCAATGGCCAGTGACTTGGTGTAGGAACATAATATGCGCTGTGCGCCCCCATAAAAATCTCCTGATAATTTATCTTCTCAAACCCGACGGCGAGAAACGTTGTACTGTTTGTTAGCACGTCCTATTCTATCCGTCACATCAAACAGTGTATATGACAAGGTTAATGTTTTTACTTTGCTCGGTAAATCTGGATCTAGATGAAACAACAACGGCATATCCATGGCCTCATGACCATTTAAAGTTTGTTGTGTAAAACAAAAACATTCAGTTTTTTTTATATATTTAGCGGCGATTCCAGGTGTTACACTCGGAATTGCTTGCACGGTCATGCGATGATCCGATTTATTTTCCGCATAGAATGCGAACCTCGCCACTTCTCCGAGATGTATTTTAATTTTTTTTATTTGAGGGTAAAAATCCCAAGGGATTCCGCCATGCTGTGTTGCTACGAATTCAACAGTCACTTCTCGTTGAGAAGCGACCAACATGTTGGTTTCTTTGGCAGGCTCCAATACTATTTTACCATTGATCCCCAACGTTTTGCACAGGCTATTGTATATTGGGATCAAAGCGAATCCGAATCCAAACATCAGTATAACAATCACCCCTAGCATGACAACAATTTTCTGGTGAGTTTTGTGCACCTAAACCACCGGGGGCTTGGTGAAGCTATGGTAGGGAGGAGGTGACGATAAGGTCCACTCCAAACCATGGGCTCCATCCCAAACTTGATTGCTCGCTTTCTTACCATGTCTAACGGTTCGAATCACATTGTATAAAAATAAAAGCTGAGATAGACCAAAAACAAACGCACCAATAGACGTAATAATATTAAAGTTCGTAAATTGGAGCGCGTAATCAGGAATCCGTCGCGGCATGCCCGCCAATCCCAAAAAGTGCATCGGAAAAAAGGTGACATTAACAGAAATCACAGATAACCAAAAATGCCATTTACCCAAACGCTCGTTATACATATGCCCTGTCCACTTTGGCAACCAATAATAGGTGGCAGCGAATAATGAGAAAATAACGCCGGGCACTAAAACATAATGAAAGTGACCAACCACAAAATAAGTATCTTGATATTGATAGTCTGCCGGAACCAACGCGAGCATCAGCCCAGTAAAACCACCAATCGTAAATAAAAAAACAAAGGCAACGGCAAACAACATCGGGGTTTCAAAGGTCATTGCCCCTTTGTACATAGTACCTGCCCAGTTAAACACCTTTACGCCGGTTGGTACCGCAATTAACATGGTCGTATACATGAAAAATAATTCAGCTCCCAGCGGCACCCCGGTGGTAAACATATGATGGACCCAAACAACAAACGATAGAAAAGCAATACAAGCAACCGCATAAACCATGAATTTATATCCAAACAAAGGTTTGCGACTAAAGGTTGGAATAATCTCAGAAATGACCCCAAATGCAGGCAATACCAGCACGTAAACTTCAGGATGACCAAAAAACCAGAAAATATGTTGAAATAAAATCGGATCGCCGCCGCCAGCTGCCTCAAAAAAGCTGGTTCCAAAATGCCGATCAGCCAACATCATCGTCACAGCACCTGCTAAAACAGGCATGATGGCAATCAGTAAGAAGGCCGTAACCAACCAGGTCCAGACAAATAAAGGCATTTTCATCATGGTCATGCCCGGTGCTCGCAAGTTCAAAATAGTTGCTATTATGTTGATCGAGCCCATGATGGAGGATAAGCCCATCATATGAACGGAGAATATCATAAAATCTGTGCTCGGTGGAGCAAACTTGGTTGACAAAGGTGCGTACATAGTCCAACCAAAATTAGGACCACCTCCGGCGTGAAACATCGTCGACACAAGCAGAGCGAAGGCAAAAGGCAATAGCCAAAAACTCCAGTTGTTCAAGCGAGGTAAGGCCATGTCTGGCGCACCAATCATCATCGGGATTTGCCAATTGGCCATCCCGGTAAATGCGGGCATTACCACACCGAATAACATGATCAAACCATGCATGGTTGTCATTTGGTTAAAAAAGTTAGGATCTACAAAACGATGCCCAGGTATAATTAACTCGGCACGAATGACCAGAGCCATGCCGCCGGCAAGAAAAAAACTGGTCATGGCTAACCACAAATACAATGTGCCAATATCTTTGTGATTGGTTGTAAATAACCAGCGCTTCAAAAAACCGAGCAGACCTTTTCCCTGGTGGGGTCCATGGTCATCATGCGCGTCATCTACTTCTAAATCATAACTCATTGCAAACCTCCTGCTTGAGCTTTATAAACCTTGATTGGTTGCGTGATTTGCGCACTTCGCACCGCAGCAACATCACTTGGTTGAACTTCATCATTTGTATTGTTTTCCCAAGCATTGCGCTCATAGGTAACAATCGCGGCAATCTCAGTATCAGATAATTGATCCGCATATGCCTGCATCGCTGAACCGGGGATCCCATTCAAAATGATATCAATATGCCTGGAAATTGGGTTGCCAACCGCGACCGAACTGCCTTTGAGCGCAGGGTACATCGGAGGTATGCCCAAGCCATTACTCTGATGACAAGGTGCGCAGTTCGTTTCATATTTATCTCGACCTAGCTTCATTAGTTCCGTGCGTATCAGGTTGGGTTGCATGGATTGTGCTGTATTTAGCTCAGGTTGGCCAACCTTTGGCTGTGCCGCTACCCATCGATCAAAGTCTGCTTGACTAACAGCTTCAACCACTATGGGCATAAAGCCATGGTTAATGCCACATAACTCCGTACATTGTCCTCGATAAGTACCTGGCTTTTCAATCCGTGCCCACGCTTCGTGCATAAAACCGGGAATCGCATCGCGTTTAACACCTAATTCAGGGACCCACCACGAATGCACGACATCATTTGATGTCACCAAAAATCGAATCTTCTTATTGATAGGCACAACCAAGGGTTTATCAACCTCAAGTAAGTACCATTCGCCTTTTGGTTGTTGATTGTGAATTTGTGCATAGGGTGTGGAGAGGACACTGAAGTAACTGATACCTTGATCCAAATATTGATATTGCCAACGCCACTGATACCCGACCACTTTAATGGTGATGTCTGAGTCAGCACTATCGTCCATATTGATCAAAACCTTTGTAGCCGGAACTGC
The DNA here is from genome assembly GCA_027449905.1 of Legionellales bacterium. GTDB lineage: Bacteria > Pseudomonadota > Gammaproteobacteria > Legionellales > Legionellaceae > DAIDKT01. The sequence goes on along the minus strand of DAIDKT010000100.1, from coordinate 40,040 downwards.
CAATCCAACCAATATTAAAAAAGGTATGATGGTCCACACGATTTCTAATTTCAGATTCTCATGAAATTGCGCAGGTTTATGACCACGTGACTTGCGATGATAGATCAAGGAGTAGAACATCACACCAAAAACAACAACACCAATGACTGCGCATACCCAAATGGCGACCATGTGCAAATCATACATATCGCGGCTTATGGGCGTGACACCCCGATACATATTCATCTGCCATTTATCTGTTGCCAATGCCAATGGCGACAGCAACCCGCCACAAAGCATTCCCCATATTCTGCTCACGAGCAGACTTCTCTTTTTTACCATAAAGAAAAATCACCTTCTGTTTTTGATTTATTAACCATGTATTTTATGGCATCTATAATTTCACCGGTTGAGCAAGTCTTACAGCCACCATTTTTAGGGTGCATGGGCCCATGGATGGTATTTTTAATTAATACATCCATATTTAGGTCGATCAAGGGCTGCCATGCTTTTTTGTCACCAATCACCGGGGCTCCTGATTTTCCGGAGTCATGACAAGCACTGCAATTTTCATTGTATAAAGCTTTGCCACTCACAGGGAATTGTTTAGCACCACCGGTCACCAAGCCGAGTCGCTCAGAGCGAGACAAGGATTTATCCAGAATATACTGAACAGCGGAAATAATATCGTTGTCTGAACAGGTCACACACGCACCTTTGATCGGCATGCTGTTATGACCACGAATCACATGGCGATACAAACCAACCAGACCACTGTCTTTTAACCGACGATACCAATTTGGACCGTCACCTATAATTGGGGCCGTCATTTCCCCATTCTGATGACAAATAACACATGAACTTAGATAAACTTGTTTGCCTCGAGCAATTGACGGGGTGGCATTTGATGCCGGAAGACCCAATGGCTCCTCACTATCGACAGTCTTTAAGTAAGTTCCGATGGCAACACGATCAGCCTCCGTTAAATACTTTAAACTGTTGTGATTGACTTCAGTCATTGGACCAGCCACAGGACCTGCGTTATTTAAGAGTTCATTTGAAACGAAGATGTGCGCAATTTCCGCAGGGGTTGCATCACCTAAGCCCTTGCCCGTGATATTCGGAGCCCAGTAACCATCAATAAATCCACCCGTTAGGTAATATCTCGTTTTGGGTGACCCTAAGGCATTTAAAGGGGTATGGCACATGCTGCAATGCCCCAATCCATCCACAATGTACTTACCTCGATTCCACTCTGATGATTGCGTCGCATCATATTGATGCGTTTGATTTGGATAGAAAAAGAGCAAATCCCAGCCCCACAGGGTCAACCGGGCGCCTGGAAGGCTAAAGGGAAAAGGCAATGGTTTGTTTTCTTGATGAACGGCAGGAAGGCTCATAAAGTAGGCGTAGAGCGCTCGGGCATCTTCATCCGTGACATTGGCGAAATAGACAAAAGGAAATACCGGAAAATAATTCTGTCCCTGCGGATTACGTCCTAATTTAAGGGCTCGAATAAAATCTTGCTCCGTCCAATCACCAATGCCCGTTTCTTTGTCAGGTGTAATGTTTGGACTATAAAATGTCCCAAATGGGGTCGCTATCGGGAGTCCACCGGCGTAAGCAGGCGTACCAGCTTTTACATTGGTATGACAAGAAATGCAATCGCCCATTTTCGCCAAATATTCACCACGCTGGATTTGAGCGGCTTGCTCAGGCGCTGCCGCGGCTGTGGGTGGATAGGCAGGATAATAACCATCAAGCAGTTGTAATGGTGGCGTTGCCTGGGGTGATGCTGCGTCTTCCGCTAAAGAACAGGCCGAAAAAACACAACAGCCTGCCAGTAGAAGCAAACTGACCACGTTGTTTTTGAAAAGAATGCCCACGCATCCTCCTGCAGATTACAAAGTCGTCATTTTATACCTGTAAGGCTATAACATGCAATAATGAGCAGCTGATCATTTATTCATATTTTTCTATGCGTTGCACCATGGTTGGAGGGGGCAATACCTTGATCTATTGATTCTACAGAAGGGTGGAACAAGCTACCTGAGGTTTTTGATGGACAGTATATTGTTTTTTGTTTGGTCAAATATTCAGTCACCTCTTTATGCTCAAAAGTTTTAGCCAATTGTGCAGCGGTAGTCATCCTGGTTCCTTTATCACCCGTGAAGTGAGCATAATTGAAGTTAGCGCACAGCAAACCCTTTTTTTGGATGGCGTCTAAATGATGTGGGTCTTCAAATAAATTTTTGAGGGTTTTTAGGTCACCAATCACAACCGCTGCAACAAAGTCATCAAATAGCTGGTTGCTCAAATTGTGCATGCACATAAAATCATCGTAGCAGAGCTTACCGGCTGGTATCGTCTGTTTCCCACCATATTGAACCATAAAAGTCCTGACATAACTTGAGTGAACTGTACCATAATTATAGCAGAAAAATTGTGGGTTTTTTGAGCAAAAGTGATTGGTAAAATAAGATAATGGAATCAATTAGTTCAAATCCATTCCTCCACAAATGGACTTACCAGGTTCATTACACAAATCTTCTAGGCGTTCTTTGACCCAATCCATGAGCGTTATCGAGAGAATGAGGCTGCTGGTTCTTGCAGCGATGCCATTAAACAAAGTATATTTGGTCATATTTTTGGCTGTTTTGAAAAATCCCTGGCTTGAATCCACCGATGATTGCTGGATAGTCTTAATGGTATCAACGGGTTGTGTGATCAATGCTGCAGGGATTCCTGACGAAATACCTGCTAGGATAGTTGAAGACGCATCATCCAAACCACAAGACTTTAGTTTTGTCTTTATCATGGGAGTAGCTGCTAAAAAGAAAACGCTAAATACACCTTCTCTTAAAGACGTTGCTAATTGACCTACAAAAAAACCAGATAAACCTTTGGTTTTGAATTGCCAGTTTAAAAGCTTAAGAACACTGGTTTTAGGATGATCATTTTGCAAAATCATGATCATTTCCACTGGGCAACTAATAAAGGAGGATAAGGCCCCCGCAGTAAAAGCAGCCCCTACCTGCTGTATATAGGTTGGATGATTATTAAAAATCCTTGATTGAATCCATTTGTTTGCACCAACTTGTATCGCTGTAATAGGCATAGATCCCAATGCATTTGCGGTTAAACCCTTATAATAGGCCGCAGGGGTCAAATGCCATGGTTTATTTTGTTGCATTTTAGTTTTAACAACAAAAAATGGATTCGTTACACACGCTTCTAGTAAGCCTGTCATTGCACCAACGACATAACTTTCAATAGTAGATGGTTTTTTTTCATTCATGACTGATATTAAAAATCCAGCGGGCACAACTGTCTGAGTGCGTTGAAAAATAAAAAATCCGTTGATTCTAGGGCGTGTTGACAATTCAGATCTCGACGTCGCGGGACGTAGGGCATCAGAAAATGAATTGTCAACAGACCCTAGAACGGCTCTAAAAAAATCTCAATCATCGAGTGCTGAGACAATTGGCGCCTAGTGATTCATTAAAACACGAAATTACTGGGTTATCAATTTGTCAATGTGAAAAAATTGACGATGGGATTACAAATTAAAGAAAGGGTCAATCAGTGTGTCGCCAATTGACCCAGTGGAATGACACATAGCAAGTCCAACCTCGCAGCGATACTATCGCAAAAAAACAACGCCGTGTCAATGGTCCGTCTTGTCAGAAAAGGAATTCCTGCTCTGGGGGCCAAGAGTAGGAGCGGCCTTTCCACTGGTCACTCGTAGTCGATCGAGCTGTGTTTTTTATATTAATTAAGACAGGGGGAAGCGATTGATAAATAAGTGTTGCTAAATAAGTTGCAAAAATGATCGTTTTCGTAAAAAATAGTCGGGGGTATGTCGGTCCAAACACCCTACTTCACCCAAGGAAAATGAATAATGTATGATTTTGATCTATTAAAAAAAGCCCGGGAAACGCTATGCAAGGATGGGATACCCTTTCTCGATATTCAGAGAGAAAAAGTGCGAAATGAGCAACCATATCAAGGACTAACAATATTACATAATGTGCCGCTCACCCTAGTAACGGTCTTTAAAATCGAAGTCTTGGCTATCGGTGGTGCCTGTGTTATTGCAACAAACCCCGGTTTTATTCCGCATGAAAAACGCGCCGTTGAGATATTAAGACAAGCTCATGTCGTTGTAAAAACTGAGCCACCATTGAATGAACCTTTTGATTTTCATCTCGATTGTTGTGGTGAACTGATGCATTGTCCTGCCCCCAAAATGGGCACGGTTGAACTCACACAGTCAGGCAGTAAACTATACAAATCGACTCGAGTCGATTACCCAATCCTGTCCGTAGATGATTCTAAATTAAAAGTGCTGGAAACTTTTTTCGGTACTGGGGATGGATTTGCTCGCGCTTTTCGACAGCACATGGGTCAGGAAGCAACCGGTCGAACGTTTGTCATCTTTGGATATGGTAAAGTTGGCAGGGGAATTGTTTATGCATTGAAACGCCATACTAACAACATCGTGGTCATTGACCAAATGTCGACGCAAAGAGACTTAGATCCAGATATCCAATATATCGATGCACGCGATACGTTAAAAATAAAACGGTTAATAAATCAGGCAGACTGCGTAATTACCGCAACTGGCGTCAAAGATTTGTTAACTGACTACTACTCTCTTAAAAAAGCTGATTTTGGTCACGCCATTTTAACAAATATGGGGGCGGAAGACGAATATGGCCCTAATTTTGTAGAAAATGAGGTCGTTTTTGGTAAAAGAGCATTCAATTTTTCTTTAACGGAGCCAACTGCATTCCGTTATTTGGATCCCATTTTTTATGCCCATAATCTTGGTCTTGACTTGATTCTATCAAAACAGGTCGCGCCAGGTTATCACCCATTTCCACTCAAGGCCGCGAATGAGATTTTGAATCAATGGCAATCTATTTATCACGAGAACTTATCTGAGGCACTCAGGGGGTTAGAGGTAAATGGTGTTTGATATACTTTAGGATCTGTTGACCATTCAGATTTCGACATCGTGTGATGAAGGTTTTCGGAAGACGAATTGCCAACAGCATCATGGCACAACCAAAAAATTATTGGGATTTTATATGAAAAAAGCATTAATTACAGGTATTACCGGTCAAGATGGAACCTATCTTGCTGAGCTCCTTTTAAAGAAAAATTATATCGTTCACGGCATTAAGCGCCGAACTTCGCTGTTTAATACTGATCGAATCGATCATTTATATCAAGACCCTCATGTATCACACCGAAATTTTATTTTACATCATGGCGATCTCACTGATTCGACAAATTTAATTCGCATTATTCAGGAAGTTCAACCAGATGAAATATATAATTTAGCGGCGATGAGTCATGTCGCGGTAAGCTTTGAAACCCCAGAATATACGGCCAATGCCGACGGGATTGGCACATTGCGCATTTTAGAGGCCATTCGTTTATTGGGGCTAGAAAAGAAGACCCGTTTTTATCAAGCATCGACCTCAGAGTTGTATGGTCTCGTTCAAGAAATGCCCCAAAAAGAAACAACTCCCTTTCATCCACGCAGTCCTTATGCCGTAGCTAAACTCTATGCTTATTGGATAACCGTTAATTATCGCGAAGCTTATGGAATTTATGCTTGTAATGGTATCCTGTTTAACCATGAAAGCCCCATTCGCGGCGAAACCTTTGTTACCCGTAAAATCACACGGGCACTCGCACGGATCAAGTTAGGTTTACAAGACTGCCTATACCTTGGGAACCTAGATGCCCGCCGCGATTGGGGTCACGCACGTGATTTTGTTGAAATGCAATGGTTGATGTTACAGCAAGAACAACCCGAGGACTTTGTGATCGCGACCGGTGAGCAGTATAGTGTTCGCGACTTTATTGAAATAGCTGCGTATGAAATTGGCTTAGATATCACGTGGCAGGGAGAAGGCATTAACGAAACAGGCCGAGATGCAACCGGCAAGGTTATTATCCGTGTCGACCAACGTTATTTTCGACCAGCTGAAGTTGAAACATTACTGGGTGATCCCACGAAAGCCAAAGAAAAATTAGGTTGGTCTCCCAAAACCACCTTCAGAGAATTGGTCATTGAAATGGTTCGTGCTGATTTAAACAGCGCGAAGCGTGATGAGCTGATCAAACAACACGGGTATGTGGCTTATGATTACCACGAATAAGGACCATCAACATGGAAAATAAAATATACATTGCAGGGCACCATGGCATGGTCGGCTCGGCCATCGTGAGGCGTTTGCGAGCAGGGGGATACGATCATTTATTATTACGTGGTCGCACCGAGCTCGACTTAACCAATCAACAAGCGGTCAACGAATTTTTTCTACGCGAAAAACCAGATTATGTGTTTTTAGCCGCGGCAAGAGTAGGCGGTGTGCATGCCAATAATACCTATCGAGGCGAATTTATTTATCAAAATTTAATGATTCAAACCAATGTCATCCACGCTGCGTGGCAAGCCGGCGTGCAACGCCTCCTCTTTCTTGGATCAAGCTGTATTTATCCCCGCGCTTGTCCGCAACCGATTATTGAAGATTATTTGTTATCGTCTGACTTAGAACAAACCAATGAACCATATGCCATCGCTAAAATTGCCGGTATTAAAATGTGCGAAAATTATAATCGACAATATGGAACCCATTATGTGAGCGTGATGCCGACTAACCTATACGGACCGAATGACAACTATGATTTAAATAATAGTCACGTTTTACCCGCTTTTATTCGGAAAGCCCATGAGGCCAAAATGCGAGGCGATGCTGAATTTGTCGTTTGGGGTTCAGGCACCCCCATGCGTGAGTTTTTATATGTCGACGACATGGCTGACGCTTGTGTTTTCTTAATGGAACAGCATATCACAGAGGGTTTGTTTAATATTGGCTCTGGCGTTGATGTGACTATTCGTGAATTAGCCGAGACAGTCATGGAGCTGATAGGTTTTACTGGCAAGATTCGATTCGATGCTACCAAGCCGGATGGAACACCAAGAAAACTACTGAATGTTGATCGCATGAAAAACCTGGGTTGGCATGCAAAAACAACCCTAAGAGACGGCATTCGGGCCGCATACGATGATTTTTTGAATAACGAAAGTCGTTTTCATCGTCATAAAAATGCCTGCGACTTGACAACATGACAGATCATCCATTAGTCACCATAGCCATTCCATCCTTTAATCAAGGACGATTTTTAGAACAAGCCTTGAGTTCGATAGCAATCCAAGACTGTCCCGTAGAAATATTTGTCATGGACGGCGGCTCAACTGACAACTCCGTTGACATCATTCGTCAATGGGAATCAAAATTGGCAGGCTGGAGAAGTCATGTCGATCTAGGGCAGTCTGCCGCTATCAACGAGGGGATTGCTCGAGGAAATGCGCCTTATGTCTGTTGGCTGAATAGCGATGATTGGCTATTACCCGGGAGTCTTGCCCGCTTGATAGGCGTACTTAAAGAACATCCCAGCCTACCGGCAGCCTATGGTAAAGTATGGAATATTTGCGAAACCAACCAGAAACGCACCCCCATTTGGGTAGAGCCATTTGATCAGTCTAGATTAGCTTTACGGTGTATCATATCGCAACCAGCCACGCTGATTAGGCGCTCTGCATGGGAAGCTATCAACGGACTGGATATTTCCTTACACATGGCCATGGACTATGACTTGTGGTGGCGACTCTATAAATCTTTCGGCCCGCTACTGATGGTTGATGAGTTTTTAGCCGTCAACCGCGAACACGCCGACACCAAAACGAAAACACAAAGAAAACGTCATTATCAAGAAGCCATCCAAGTCATTCGCCAACACCACGGGCGTGTTCCACTCAAATGGTGGCTATATCAACCCTATTCTGTGTGGTTTAAAACGGTTATGGGGTAACAGATAAAGACCCAGGAAATTTATAAACATCATTCCCCCTTGTATCATGTGATTGGCCTGTAATTCAAATTTCATGACAAGCTGATCGGCGATAAAAAATGCGAACCAAAATGATAACGACACAATAAACGCCTTGGCTGCATAGGGAATCCAGATAGCCGGTGATTTTTTTACCAACGCCATACTGGCGCGAATAAAGAACAAGGTTGCAACAAACTCCCAAACGGTAATACCAACATAAAGAACAGGGGGTACCCAAGCCGGCAGGGGATACATAGCGAGGGACTGCACCAAGAAAGGGTAATTGGTATTAGGGGCCCAGGAACGATGCAACCACCCCAACGCGGCAAGTCCTCCAACCACATCGGTCCACAGCATGACAATCAACCACACAGTCCAGAAAACAACAATTATTTTTTTAAAATTCAGCATATCAATCATTCAACCCTCATAAGACGAGTATGACCTACATTTTAGTTAAGATCGTCGTATTCATGATCATAAATGTTACTCGACGCTTGTCGAAGACACCTAATTTTACCGGCTCGCCATCTGCTTCCACATGCAAAATCAACTGATCAATTTCGTCAGGCTTAACCCAAGGACTGGTGAAAGACCGCTCACCTTCAAGTGAATGAATCGTATCACTTGACAAGATCACACCCGTGTTTGTTTTAATTTGAATATACAATGTCTGTGCTTTGTCATAAGCTTTTAAAGTAAACTTAAATCGGACAAACTTAGGATGTCCAATAATCTGAAAGGAAAAGTTAATCTCGTGCTGAACCCAGTTCCAACTGTCACCCATGTCATTAAACTCAGTCCCATAGCCCCCGACTTGGCCTTGTGGCAATGTAAAATGAAAAGGTTTACTTTGAATCAAAAACGGTCCTGATATGAGATTTTGATTATCATTCGTATCTTGCGGTTGTTTCATGATAATTAATTTGTCCGCTTTCTCAAAAGACATAACCCTGTCTTCGTTTGGTAGCCGACCTACAATATATCCATCGTCACGATAATCACTTGATAATTTTCTATCATAAAGAACATAACTAACCATTTGTCTTAGTTTACTTTGATCAGATCCGAGCTTTAGATGAATGACTTGATTTGCAGGAATATTGGTTAATGCTTCTCTTAAATTTAATAAAACACCAAATGGATCAACGCGCCGTTTTACCGATGACAGAAAGTGGTTGGTAAAATTTTTGGCGATAAAATTTTCATGATATATCAATCCAGATAGCATGATCACCATATAAATCAAAACCAGCATACGCCGATAAGACTTTAGGTAATGCCAGCAAATACCGATCGCTATCGCAAATAGGGCCATGGAATAAGGCGCTGCATATTTAGAGATTTTAAATTGTAAAAATGTATGGCCTATCTCCATCCCTGATTGGCTAACTGATAAATATCTAAATTTACAAAAAAACAGCACAAACACCAACTCAAAGCACAGCAAAAATATCAATGCTTCACGTCGCTTGGGTTTTATTCGGATAAACTCAAAAAGCACACCCAAAATTACAATGAATATCAGCGGAAAAAGAACGATACTTATCAGAGAATCGACGGTATATAAACCATGTGTAAAATAAGATTTCATTCCAAAGCTTGATGCCATAAACTGAATCGGCAACCACAAAACTGGCCAACCAATCGCTGCGAATCCTTTCGATATCGTTAATGTTTGATAAACGTTTTTTATTATCCGGACAGCCTCATAATTAACCAAAGCCAAGAGTTGTAAAAAGTAGAAAAATAAATAAATCGATAGAATCTTTCTCTGAAAACTACCTCGTAGTTTATTTTGATAGGGCTCGCGATAGCTTATAATCATCGTGATGACAACAAATAATCCAATGGCTATCACAAAGATAGGAAATGGTTCATTATATGCAAAAAGTAACGCCGATGAGCAAATCGAAAGTGGTAAGGTATACCCGAAAATTTTCCAAACAAAAGATAGCCATTTGTTTAGGGATTGTTGGCGGGTTAAATGCCGTGAGCGAGTCGCAGTAAGTTGGGCTGGAAAAGATGAACTGTTAACAAGCCCTGCAATCACCGCTGTTAAAAAGGGGAATAAGGCACCAACCCCCACCGCAAAAGCTAAACCAAGTGTTTGTGGGTAAAAACCCCATTCAGCACCGTAGGAAAAACCGTTCATCGAGAGACTCGGCAATAATGCCAATGCGAGAACAACAACTCGTTTTATCGGAATAACCTGTCGAATAATTCCGCCTATCGCCAAACACCCACTAACAAAAGCAAGAGCCACGGTGGGGATATAGGCATAATAGGACCAGGATAGATTAAATAAAGACTGTACAAAACCAAGAAAAAAGGATCCTCCCATTCTTGAACCTGTAGCCTGATATAACTCGACTTGTGTCCACAGTGGATGATGTCCTGAGGTAATAACTTTTTCAGCAAATCCATGCTGTTGTAACCATTGGGCTTGAGCTAAATAAGTAAATATGTCTGTAAATGGGTTATAACCACCGTAAAGAATAATCGGCGCTAATATCGGCAAAGAGCAAACAATCGCAAATAAACCGACATACAAACTATGTCGCGCCCATTCACGCTTTCTATACTCAAACACCCACGACAAAATCACGAGTATCGATACCAGGGTGATAGATATCTTCGATTTGAATGGAGATAACCAACCATATAATGTAGATAACAACACCAAGAACGCCAACCCTAAAATGGGCGCGATGTAAAAGCCTATCTTCCGTTTGATCACGGACGGTAAAAGATCGGTTATTCGTCTTCCCAATAACTGGGAAATAAACAAGAGGCACCCTAACTCAACCAAGCTTATAAAATAATTCACACTTTATTCCTACATTTTACAGAAATGGTTACTCCCCAGGTACATCATACTGAACGCAGTGAAGGATCTCCAATTGACTTTTTTGAGCCAAAATCAGAAAATCCTTCCTTGCGGTCAGGATGACGTCGGTTCAATTTGATTTAATTAAAATCAAAATTATCCACAACCTGGGGAGTAAAAAAAATGTAACTCCTCGGACTGTAGATATCATCACAACACACCGCCAGCGCGCTGATAATCGTCTGGCAAGCCAATATCAATAAACAACCCTGCGGATTCATAACCAAATAACCGACAGTCTGCTTTCAACAGCACAGGAAAAATATCATCTTCTAAAGACAGGGGTCTATCAGAATCAAAGCACACGTTGGCAAGTGAAGTTGGGTTGAACCAATAAACGCCCCCATTTGCCAAACGTCCCTTCGGTGGCTTAATTTCAGTCTTAAGAGAACATATCCTCCCTTCATGGCCAAGCTCTATCCCCATATACCGTCCTGGATCTTCGGTATAAAAAAGAGCAAAAGTCCAATCAGCTTGATTGATTTCAGAAAAAAAAATGAACTGTTCCAAATCAACATTGAAATAAGTATCCCCGTTTAATAACAGGCAAGGTGAACACAAATGAGTTTGTTTAATGGCTAACAATAACCCCCCCCCTGTTCCCAGGCAGCTCGGCTCAATGACATATTCTATCTTGGCGTCATGATATACATCGGCAAAATAATCCATGATGGTTTGGTGTTTATAACCAACGGAAATGATAAATTTTTCAATGCCTTGGGCTATCCAATAATCAAGTTGAAATGCCAAAAAAGGACGACCCCGAATTGGAGCCATGGGCTTAGGCACATCCTGCACGACCGAGCGTAAGCGGGTTCCTAACCCGCCCGCAAGGATAATGGCAGTTTTTAGCATAGATTAAACCTCTTGCAGTAATGCAACGGAATTTAATACTTCACAAATTTCATCAATTTCATGATCTTTCAGATCGGGGAAATTACCAATATAAAACCCATAAAAATGAACATGTTCCGTTATAGGGAATTCCAGATGATGATCTTTGGGAACAATGTCACTTAAATAAGGCTGTCGAATTTGGTTACCACCACCGGCACTGCCCCGACGAAACTCGATCCCTGCTTCACGCATCGTTTTCATCAAACGATTGACCAACTCATCATCCGGGTTTTTCAAAATCAAATTGAATGCATAGTTACTAGAGCCTTCTACTTTGAAATCTGTCTGATACAAACTAGAATCGATCTGTTTCAAAAATCTTACCAAATTTTCCGTTCGACGTTTGACGTTGCTATCTAAACGTTTCAACTGAGAGCGTCCCAATATGCCGCCTATTTCTGTATTACGGACATTGTAGGCAGGGTATGCAAAAATAAAATCTGGATTTAAATCTGGGTGATTAACTTGAAACATGGTTTTCAGCAATGGATCATCTGATTCTCGCACCATACCATGAGATCGTAACATGCGGACTTGTTGATAAACATCTGAATCATTGGTACATATCATACCACCTTCTATGGTGCTCATGTGGTGTGCGTAATAAAAGGAAAAATTAGATATCCACCCAATGCTCCCAAGCTTTTTTCCTTGATGGATCGCACCGTGTGATTCACACACATCTTCAATCAGGGGGATCTTACGTTTTTCAAGTTCAAAAATAAGCTCATCCGTTAAACCATTAAATCCTTGCACATGGGTTAAAAATACAGCACGTGTTTTATCGGTAATTTTCGCTAAAATTTGTGCGGGATCCATCGCCAAGGTTTGTGGATTGATATCCGCGAATACCGGGGTAAATCCATTTTGCAAGACCGAAGCCACATCAGAAACCCATGCAAGAGGTGGGGTAATCACCTCGCCCCCTTCTGGATGACGAATTTTAAGAATCGCCATCGTCAATAAATTAGCCGAAGCACCTGAATTGACGAATACACTATATTTCATCCCAAGCCAAGCCGACCACTCCGCCTCAAAGGCCCGAACATTCGGACCATGGGTCAGAATGGGATCATCTTGTTTCAAGTGCTCAATCACTGCATCTAAATCTTCACGCAGAATATTGTTTCTCATCAATGGATATTTCATCTTGTTCCTCATCTAAAAATTCAACCACCTTGCTTGTCACGGTGTGCAAACCGATTCCCACCTGCTCATGGAGTTCGATACGACTACCCAATTCAAATCGATACAGACCCTCAACACCGATATTCAGTAAACGGATACGAAGCCGCCGTTGGGCCAACCAATCAAACATCATCGCATCAACACCGCCTCGCCCTCGAAAGCCCTCTTCTAGCGTAACCATCGCACGATATGGGCGCAAAATAATGAATAATTCATCCTCATCAAAATGACACAAATCAAATAAATCAATCACCGCGGCTTGAATTCCAAGCGCTGATAGCCGCTCAGCAACATCCAATGCTGTGTGCACCATATAGCCGGTCGCTATCAAACAAACATCACACCCGCTTCGCAATTGATGAAACCCCCGCACGATATTGGGTGGTGTTTTTTCATAAATAATCGGCAAAACTTGCGCATCCAAGCGCACATACTTAGGACCGTTATTTTCCAAACAAGATTCAAATAAAGCAGCGCTGGTGACATGATCAGCCGGTGAATAAATTGTCATATTAGGGATCGCTCGCATGATACTTAAATCTTCATAGCATTGATGAGTTGGGCCAGATACCACATAACTGTATCCAGCGCCAACCCCAATTAAATTGACGTTCATAGCACGAACGGTTGATAGCAAGGCCAAATTTACTCGGATTTGTTCATAACACCGCATGGTGATAAAAGGTGCTATCGCATAAGCAAATACTTTAAACCCTTCGGTGGCCAGTCCTGCAGACACATTAATTAAATTTTGTTCGGCAATACCAACATTAACAAACCGATCCGGGTACTGCTCTCGAATTCGATCTAATACCGGGGAGCCAAAATCGGCACTGACAAAAAAAATACGGTCATCAAAAGACATCGCTTGACACAGTCTATCGAGAAAAGCATCGCGCATGGCAATTGGACGGTTGCTCATCGCGTTTCCTCCAACAATTGATCTAATAACTCGGGTTTTGGATTCATGATGTGACAAAGAGGCATGTCTTCTAGATTCGGGACTCGATGGCCTTTTTTGGTATGGGCAATCAAAGCCTTTGGCTTACCTAATGACACAGATTTCATCTGCAACAAGGTACGATGAACAGCCAACACATCATGTCCATCAACTTCTATGCAACTCCAACCAAATGCCTCTAAGCGATTTACCAATTGACCATTAGAAACAATATTCTCCGTGTGGCCTAACATACTCACTTTATTGTTATCAACAATCAGATGAAGATTATCTAATTGGTGATGAGAAGCAAACATCAGCGCCTCCCAATTCGCGCCTTCATGCAACTCACCATCGCCCGTCACCACAAATACTTGCTGCTTGCTCCGTTTGGTTTTCAATCCCAAGGCCATCCCAGTGCCAACCCCTAGACCATGACCTAACGAACCATTGACTGTTTCATATCCAGGAATCACGGGATCGGGAATGCCACCTAAAAATCCACCGGTTTTACAAACTTGATTTAATTCGCTCAAGGGATAAAAACCCAAGTCAGCCAAAATAGGATACATAGAAATGGATCCATGCCCTTTGCTGATAATACAGCGGTCACGATCTTCTCCACGAGGACTACTCGGATCAATTTGCACCACTTTACCATAATAAAGCGCTACATAAATCTCAACGGCAGATAAAGAAGAAGCTAAACGTGTCTCAGGTGCGTGACGGTGAATCTTCAAGGTTTCGCGCCAAACCCAATTTGCCTTTTCGACTAAATCGAACACATCGTTGTTCATTGGTCACTCCCAATATACATCCTTCGGTCTCCATCCAATACAACGGAGCCGGATTCCTTACCATTTTCCACTATTTTGCTATGCGGTGTAAGCTGTCACGATAATCCATCGGGATGATATAAAACAACGCGACTTCCTGTATCTTCAAACTGAAATGGTACATGAATGAGATCATGTAAACGTTCTCTGACGCGAGCCTGTAATTCAGGCTTAACAAACAACAGCAAAAATCCGCCCCCTCCCGCACCCAATATTTTTCCACCCAACGCGCCTTCACTTCGCGCTATTTCATAAAAATTATCTATTTCAGGTGTGGATACTTTGTCAGACAGATTACGTTTATATAGCCAACTCTGATGCAATAATTCACCAAATTTATCAATAGACTCATGCTTACTTCGGAGGATCTGAATGGCTTCATCAACCATTGCGCGCATCGCGCTAAGCTCTTTGACACGATTTTTCATATTTTCAATTTTAGAATGAGCAATTCCAGATGCAATCCGTGAAAATCCGGTAAAACAAAGCATCAGATGATCTTGAAGCTCCTGCTTGCGCTCCTTTCTTAAAATAATAGGCTCTACTCTAAAATCGTCTGATCTAGCTTTAAACTCGATGAAGTTAAAACCACCATAGGCCGCGGAAATTTGGTCTTGTGAGCCGACATGCTCTCGAATAACATTCTGTTCAATATGAATGGCGTCTTTTGCCAGCTGCTCTTTGGTCATGTAGCGTCCTTGCAATGCGGCCAGCGCATTCAACATGCTGACTGTGAACGACGAACTTGATCCAAGTCCAGAACGCGCGGGTAAATCGCCATCATGATGAATTTCAAGCCCTCGATCTTGATTAGACCAAGTTAATACCGCTCGAACAGCAGGATGCTCAATTTCATCTACATGAGAGACCGTTTCAATCCGAGAATAGACCAAACGATACTTATGCTCAAAAAAAGGCGGAAGATATCGACACGTGAGGTAACAGTATTTATCAATGGTGGTTGCCAACACAGCACCACCATGCTCTTGATACCAGGCTGGATAATCAGTACCACCACCGAACAGCGAAATACGAAATGGAGTACGTACAATAATCATGGTCGATTAATCCCCTAGTATCTGGCGTTTCAATTTGATTTTTGTCATTTCATTTAAATGCATAACCACCTGTTCACCAAACTTTTTGCTCACAAAATCAAGATAACCGGGATCAGAGAAGTATCGCATAAACGCTTCATCACGAAACTTTAAAACCTCCGAGTTGGTCAAGGTATTGGTACGCAGAGGAAAGGTTTCATAACTGTGCTGAGAATAACCAATCCATGAGTCAGGCAAAGGCCATTCATTGTCGATTGCCATGTCATACAATTTTGAACCAGGATAGGCCATTGCGCAATAAAAATTGGCAAATTCGCAGTTTGCTTCTAAAGCCAAATCCAGCGTTTCTTGCATTGACTCGTGGGTATCATCCGGTAATCCAAAAATATAATTACCAATCACATTGATACCTGCATCTTGAATTTTTCTGACTGTTTTAATGATGTCAACCGCACCAAATCGTCCTTTTTCAACACCATCACGCACGTGTTTACTTCCAGATTCAATGCCCAATGCCAACCATCGAAAACCCGCTTGATGAAGTTTATCCAGAAACTCATCTCGAACCGTATCAACTCGCGCATAAGCCCAAATATTTAAGTCATAACCCCGCTCAATGATACGATCACAAATTCCCAATACATGATTGGGTTTTAATACAAACATTTCATCCACAAATTTGATGTTTTTAACGCCATAATCACGAACCAACACATCTATTTCTTTAATAACAGCATCAGCAGACCACATCCGGTAAGAAGGCTTTCCAAAAGGCGCATTAATGCAGCAGAAAGTACATTTGTATGGGCATCCTAAACTCGTATGCATGGAAACATAAGGTTTTCTATCAAAGATATGATCAAAGCAATGCCAATTATGCGCTCTGTATTGCTCCATAGGTAATAAATCCCAAGCAACACCTGGCATTTCCCCATCTAAATCCTTCATCAATGGACCAGGTGGATTGGATTTAATGAGGTCTCCGTCACGGTACCACAAGCTTGGAATATCGCTAAAAGCCGGGGTCACAGTTTTTAGTGCTTGAACTGTTTGTAAAATTGTTTCAGGACCCTCACGATCACACACAAAGTCTATTGACTCTTCTCGTATGGTTCGCTCAGGAAGTGCTGCTGGATGAGTTCCCGTCATCATAATGCGACAGTGAGGCAAGCGTTTTTTTAATGCATGACACGTTTCGCCGGCAGCCGGCATGTTTTGAGTTGAGGCTGAAGGCTGGAATCCATAAATCACCATCACAATTAAAATAGGCTGATAATGATCACCAATGAATGCCGCAACCTGGTCGGGACTCATATTATGAGCAGGTGCATCAACTATCGCAACATTCAATCCATTTGCTCTTAAATATCCAGCAAAAAGACCAGCCAACGACGGAGGTTCGATCGCTGAAAATTCATTACTCAACTCTTGATAAACAGCTTTTCTATTTCCAGGGTTAACGAGGATAACATCAATTGATTGGCTTTCGGTAACCATTATATATCCTTAATTGGTCTAATCAAACAGCTGACAGGATAGCTGAAATTTTCTATAAAAAAAACCTTTGCATAATTTTTATCTTAGTACACGACAAAAAATTAAATGTTCATGGTTTGTCGTCCCCGCGCAGGGGGGGATCCATGCTGCTATTGGCCCCATACCAAATTCACAATAGATTCCCGCCTGCGCGGGGACGACAACTCCATTTTTGTCGTGTACTAAGAATTTTTATTACAAGCCTTCTTTCAAACCATTCACTAGATGCTTAGACATACTGAATGAGCTGGTAAAGGCAGGTGAAACCGCGTTTAACACATGCGTTTCATGCTTCGTCTTACTCACAATAAAATCCATGGCTAATTCTTGTTTTTGCTTGTCAAACAATTGGGCGCGGATTCCCACCTTCTTGCTTTTAATTAAATCAGTTGCCATCAGTGCTGGCACCAATGCTTGAGCTGATGCCACAAAACGTGATTTAACAAACCGCGGAATTTCTTGGTGGGCATAAGCCCGAAAACCTTGTTTATTGGTCAGATACTGGCGACCTAATTGTGCAAACGTATCCATTGCCTCACCAAAGCGTATCCCGTTAAAACCGGTATAATGCTCTCGGCCTAAAGCAGGAATGGCCGTTGGCCCAAGATAAACAGTACCATGAATACTTTTAGTGACATGCACCCCTAAAAAGGGGACATTCATATCTGGGATAGGATAGATTAAATGATTTATTTTCAGTGATGCTGACGGCAATAGCTCATAATAAAGCCCTTTAAAAGGAATCATTGTATACCTATTTTGAAGCCCACAGGCCCTGGCTACTTGATCTGCGTATAAACCAGCTGTATTAAACAAATGATCGTAAGATATATCCTGTACACCCATCTTTATCTTTCTGTTTTTAATATTCATTTCACTACAAAAATGATTAAAATGAAACGTAACCTGCTGGTCGATTAGCGATTGATATAAATGATTTAGAATCGACTTTGGATCGATAACAGAAGTCTGGGGAGAAAATAAAGCAATATCAGCGACATTTCGAGCATGAGGCTCAAGCCTTTTTAAATCATCACCCTTCAATAATTGAACTGCCGCACCATTCTGCTGGGCACGCTCATAGAGTGTATGCACCATCGCCACCTCATCGATTTTAGCAGGAATAATGATTTTACCCATCCGCTCAATCGGCAATTGATGTTCATCACAATAAGCAGACATTGCCCGCAAACCTTCTAGGCAAAATTTGGCCTTTAAACTGTCCGACTTATAGTAAATGCCGGCATGCAGAATACCGCTATTACGCCCACTAGCATGCAAACCAACTTGTTGCTCTTTTTCAAATACGATTATTTTTGATTTGGGGTATTGCAATCTAAGCTCTCTGGCTATAGTCAAACCCAAAATCCCTGCACCTATTATCACAAAATCCACTTGCATGATCATTCCTTGGTAATGACACTTTTAATCAAATATTGAGGCCGTCCTTTGGACTCACGAAAAATTGCTCCGACATATAATCCGACAAAACCAAGCATCATCATTTGAATACCACCGGATAATAAAATAGCCGACATAATGGCTGGCCAACCAGGTACATACCATCCCATAATTTTTTGAACCAAAATCACACCAATATAGGATAAAGAAACAAAAGACAAAACCAAACCCAATAATAAAATGACTTTTAAAGGCGCATCCGAAAAAGAAATCAACGCACGATCAAGCCAGTAATACAACACCTTCTTGCTTAATACACGCATTTTTGTATTTTCACGACCATCAAACCTTGCTTCACGTTCGTAAAACACCGGTACCTGCTTATAACCAACCCAACTGACTAAACCTCGCATGTAAGGCTTATCTTCGTTCAAACGAATTAATTGCTCCACCACCGATCGTGATAACAATTTAAAATCTCCCGAATCGGCTGGCAGCTCTATATCAGAAATCAGATTAATCAAACGATATCCGACTTTGGTAACCCACATCTTTAAAAAATGCTCTCCTTTACGACTTGTTCTGGTCGTATAAACGACGCCTACCTCAGGATCGCTTTGCCAAACATCAATGAGCTTGGGTATTAGTTCGGGCGGATCTTGTAAATCAGCATCCATATAGACAACTGCATCGCCTTTCGCTTGATTAAGACCTGCCATCACGCATTCAGAAACACCAAAATTTCGCGTCATGTTAATCAAAACAATATCACCATGCCTAATCTCGTCACGAAGCAACCGCTCTGAACCATCCGAAGAATTATCATTCACAAAAATCAGTTCGTAAGAACCGATGACCTGATTTGCTATTAACCCAGCAAAGACAGCCCTCAATCGTGCTAATAGTTCTGGAATAACCGTTTCTTCATTGTAAAATGATAAAACAACAGATACTAATTTATTGTGATTTTCTTTCATTTTTAAATCCGTAAATTAAATAAATAGCAAACAGCAACATCATCGAAGCAGGTATCCAAAGGATCTTGCCCGTCAATAAAGTGGGAAAAGCATCCCCACAAATCACTAGAATCAATTGTAATGGCAGCATAAAAACCATCAAGAAAAATCCATAAATAAAAAAATCAATATCCGATAAACCGAATAAATAACCCAAAGTTGAGCCAGGTGCAGCGGGATTCAGCTGCACCAACGCGACAAACTTCCATCCCTGCTTTTTTGTCTGGGTTAAAAACCAATCCGTTTTTGGATATCTCTTTAATAGAATCTGGTATATTTTTTTTCTTAAAAACAATCTAGATAAAAAAAAGGTGGTGCAGGAAGAAAGAAATGCGGCTGTCATCGATATAACCAACCCCAACCATTTACCCCATAGAACACCAGCGATCACCGCCATAGGCGAACAAGGAATCACACAAACGGCGAGTAAAATATGCACTATTACATAAACAACCGGTGATAAGACATGGTGTTGCATTAAAAACAATTGCATCGCTTGAAAAAAAACCGTCAGACTCATCGCGATTCACGCAGTTTAGAGACCAGTGAAACTTTACCCCAGTGAATAAAGGTTTTTCGTATCATCGGCAAAAATTGTCGATTCCATAACCAAGAAGCAGCAACAGACTCAATGAATAGTTTAAAAACAAACCGACGCGGCTGTTGCACGCGATCTAAATCACGCTCAACCACCGCGTGGGCGTAATTCATAATCCAACGATCGGGCACAAAATTAAAGAGTCTCTTAAACATATGATTGATTTCTTGGTGAACAGCAACACGCGCACGAAGTGTTTTATTGTCACCATAAAGACGAGAGCCAGCCAACTTTGTTTCAAGATAAGCAAATCGAACATTTTGTTTGCCTAAGCGCAACCAAAAATCGTAATCCATACAATACATCAATGATTCATCTAAAAACCCATATCGATCCAAAACAGATCGCCTAAAAAACAACGCTGGTTGACAAATAAAGCAAATATCCTTCAACCGATCAAAATGCCAGGGTTCGGTTGGATAAGTCTCAAAAGGTTCATCGACCAGATCAATATGATCCGCCATGCCATAAATGACATCAATTTCAGGATGGGTAGAAAAATAATCAACAACGCGCGCGACAGCACCTGGATAATAAATATCATCCGAGTTTAACCAACCAACAATATCTCCATCGGACACCCGTAACGCTTTATTAACCGCATGGGTTTGACCTTGATCTGGCTCTGAAAACCAGGTTAACGGTTCTTTGAAATTCTCCAAGATAGAAATCGTATTATCAGTACTCGCGCCATCAAAAACGACGTGTTGTAACACCACATCCGCCGGCAAATTGATACGTTGCATCGCAACGCTTTGTAATGTGCGCTCGATAAACTGACCTTGATTAAATGATGGCGTAACAATGCTAACCTTCATATGATTTCTCTTGCTTAACGATATGATCTACACAAAGAATTAATGAGTCAAACACCAGGGGCTGTTGACGATTCGGATTTTGACCAAACGCAGAGCGTCGGCTTTCGGAAGGTGAATTTTCAACAGGCCTTAAAATATCAGAAAAAGCCTGTAAGATGCTTTTTTCGGTCATAGGAGAAGTAACCATCATCGGCGTAGCTCCAACCGCTAATGCTGCTTGAACATCTGTCATTTTATCGCCTATAAAAATAAGATCTCTTGTTTGACAGCCAAATCGACGCGATAATTCTATTAACATACCCGGGCGTGGTTTACGACAATCGCAACCCGCTTCAGGCAGATGAGGGCAATAGATAATTTCATCAATGCTCCCGCCGGCTGATAAGACCTGGTGCAGCATCTTTTCGTGGATTGAAGTCAGCGTTACTTCGTCGTAGAAACCCCTTGCCAGACCTGATTGGTTGGTTGCAACACCGATTTGATAACCGGCTAGATGCAAACGAACAATGGCCTCTATGCTACCGGGTAAAAAAACAAACTCTTCAACCGATTTAATGTAATGAGGGGAGTCCTCATTAATGACGCCATCTCGATCTAAAATAATGACGGGTAAAGTCTGTCTTGGCTGGTTCATCTAACAATCAAATAAATGCTAAAGTCAGTAATATATCATATACTGATTTTACTTAGTACACGACAAAAAATTAAATGTTCATGGTTTGTCGTCGCCGCGCAGGCGGGGATCCATGCTACTATTGGCCTCATACCAAATTCACAATAGATTCCCGCCTGCGCGGGAAAGACAACTCCATTTTTGTCGTGTACTAAGCTGATTTTATTAAATACTGATACTGGGATGCTCGTAACGAGGGAATCAAAATGAAAAAAACAAAAACACTCTCTTTAATTTTACTTTATTTTGTATCTTTCAGCCTGTTTGCAGACCAACAAAATTGGACGGACTGGGTTGCTGAGGTCCGAAAAGAAGCCCTAGCTCAAAGCATTTCACCGGCCGTATTCGATGCAGCCTTTGCTGACATTCACGAGCCCAGTCGCCAGGTTAAAGGTCTTGCCCGCTCACAACCCGAACATCGGCTGACTTATCAAAAATATTTAAATTCACGGGTCGATGCCTATCGAATCGCCATTGGTCGTAAAGAATACAAACGTAATCAAGCCACTGTGGATCAAATATCAGAACGTTATGGTGTAGACCCTTGTTTTATTATGTCATTTTGGGGAATGGAAACCAGCTATGGCAGTTATATGGGAACGTTTCCTGTGATTAAATCATTAGCGACATTGGCCTATGAATCGAATCGTCCCCAATTTTTTCGCAAAGAATTATTTTTAGCTCTTCGTATATTGAACGATGGACACGTCACTTTGAAAGATTTTAAAGGAGAGTGGGCGGGTGCTTCAGGTCAACCGCAATTTTTACCATCTAGTTGGGTCAAATATGCTGTGGATTATGATGGTGACGGGCGCAAAGACATCTGGAGGTCAAAGCCTGATGTCTTCGCATCCATCGCGAACTATATGAAAATTAATGGCTGGCAAAAGGGTCAACCATGGGCAATCATTGTCAAGCTTCCGCCCGATTTTGATATGAAACTCGAAGGAAAAACCACGATAAAACCAGTCAGCGAATGGAGTGACCTGGGTGTAAAAACCCTCAGTGGCGAGCCTCTGCCCCAGCAAAACTTAGAAGCGAGCATTGTGCAGCCAAACGGGGGGCCTGTCTTTTTAGCCTACCCCAACTACAAAATGATTTTGCGTTACAACAATTCAATTTATTATGCCGGTGCGATTGGTTATTTGGCTGATAAAATCTGCCAACGAATATAAACCCAAAAACGCAGTGTTTTAAGTTCATAGGATCTTTGACAGATGCTGGCGCAGTCAACAAACATTACCCACAAAAACGCTTGAGCATAAGTCTGGTTAAACGCGAAAAACCATGTTAATTTAGCCCTTGAAAAAATACGGGTATGCTTTTTTAATCTAAAAAATGCAGTTGAATCATAGCGAGACTGACTAATTGTGCTTTTTAGGTTTAAAAGTCACCCTACCTATTGGCCATAGTCAGGGATGTAAATAAATGAATCGTTTTTCAATTAAGCAGCGTTTATATATCAATTTATTTTCTCAAAAAATAGAACAATTAATTGACGAGGATTTGCATTTATTGAGAGACAAGGATACATTTAGGTATAAAGTTGAAGCATATGGGCAGTTAACAGCAAACACGATAATAATGGGTGGTGCTATCTCAGCGGTCCCTACCATGGGAGGGAGCATACCGATTACAGCCGCGGTTTTAACGGTTGTTGGTTCAGCTTATTTTATGGTGCGCGCTGCCCAAGGTCTGATGGCAATACCCCATACTGACATATCTGAAGCACAAATAGCCCAAATAACCAACGAAAAAAACCGCCTCGTATTAAGTCTATTCATTCGTGAAGTTGCTGAGCTGATTGTCATTCGTTATGCCCATGCTATTGACCAACTTATTGAAAACCAATCTATATTAACCTTTGCTGAAGTAGGTGCAGAACGAATAATGAAAAAATTTCGGCCCCACCTGGCTGACGACCAACTCCATGCAAGCTTAACAACAGGTTTATTTAATACCCAGAATATCGTTGATTATCTAATGGAAAGCACGCGGGTTTCTCGTCTGGGAGTTGCTGAAAAAATATCCATTAAGCCACTTGGAACGGGGGGCAACAAAAATGTTGAAGTTCCGGTTAAATGGATCTACGGACGCTCACGAATTGTAACCTATATCCCGCCACTAATGACTTTTGCCCCATATAAAATCATGCTGTATCGCTCGCAACAGGAGCATGTATTTTTAAATACTGACGCGTCGCATCCGCAGTATGGCTATGTCACATCCCAAGCTCCCAGTAACACGCCCCCTCTGGTTACTTTACATGGACGTCAATACGTTGGCCAAGATCCTACTGCAGATCCCACCTCTAATTTTTTTGGCGACATCAAGCGATATTTAATGATATTTCATGAGGTTAGCCGAGAAGAGGTTGAAAATTATTGTGATTTTATAGAAAGATCAACTGGGCCCATACTTTCATTAAATCAATTTTTGTCGGAACAATATGCTACCCGTGTTATTGCTGTCTGTCATGGACATCAATTGCGAGGTTTGAATTTATTAGGAGACTACAGCGGTGTTAATTTTCGGCATGCCGATTTGAGTGACTGTGATTTAAAAAATACCAAATGGGATGAGGCCCAGCTTGCTTTTGCCAACTTTTCCAATTGCGCATTAAATGAACACAGTTCGTTTCAATCAACTGCTTTACAAATGACAACCTGGGAGAATACCAAGCTAACTGGAAATTTTACTAATGCGCTTCTTGTGGGTGCGCGTTTATCTAAATCTTGTCTAGGGAAAAGATGGTTAAGTCATGGTGTTGATTTTCATCTGGTTCAAATGGTGGATGTGTCGGTTGAAGGGCTAGAACAGGAGTTATTTGATTACCTACAAACGTTTTTACAACAATCTGACAGTGAATTGAAACAAAGTCAGGAAAACCTAGAAAAAGAAATACGTACCATGAAAGAGGGGTATGATTCACAATGGCAAACGCAAGAAGAGATTAATACACGTTTCGCCCATGATATCGCTCTTTTACAGCAAGCACCTACCAAAAATCTCTTGGACATGATCGATTCACACGTCAACAGATTATATGAGACAACCATGTCTGAACCATATGTTAATTTAACCACTCGCTCGGTGCGCAATGATTCTGGCCAAGAAATTCCTCTTTGGGACACTCTCAAAGGGTTTATGGCCAAAGCAGATGAATTTCTTCTTTTACTTGGCGAGATCGGTTCGGGTAAGTCAGTGTCAATGACTCGTGGACAACGTGAGCTATACCATGATTATATTCGCGGCAAGCAACCCTGGTTACCTATTTTCATTAATCTAAAAAATGTCTCCGAAACCAAAGCGGAAGGGTTTTTGCAGTCAGCGCTATGCTCTCTGTTTACGGTAGAACAAATTAATCTTCTAAAAGCCAGCTACCGGTGTGTGATTATCTTAGATGGACTAGATGAATGTCGAATTGATTTTTCCCATTATGCCATTATTCAAGAATGCGTGAGCCACTTCAAGGGATGGGCGATGGGTAATCCTAAAATTATCCTGACCTCTGAAACGCGCTATCTTGTTGAGCAAAAGCTTGATTACCATTATCTCTTGAGGCCATCAGCACATGAGCCTGAATTTCCATCACATGCTGAGTATGTAATCCAAGCGTTAAACAAAAGCCAAATCGATGAATATTTGCGAAAGTACTATCCCCAGATTAAGAAGCTTCTAGCTAAGCAAGCTTATAAAGACGTTCTTGCCCTCTCCCAATCTCCTATCATGCTGCATATTATTTGCGAGGTTCTTTCTTTGGCCGGTGAAAAGTTTGATTTTCCTTCTTCTCGTGTGCAATTTTATGATGAATTTCTTAAAAAATGGTTTGCGCATGTGCGACTTAAAAAAAACAACAATTACACAGTCCAAAGTTTAGAACTTTATATTACTACGCTCGCATTTGATATCTATTGTGATGTGAAGGATCGCGATTTTATTGAACATTATTCAGCTGTTGAAGCAGATGAGCCGCTGCTAGCCGAGTTAAATCGGTTGCAACCACCGCAGGGCACGAGAATTATTTTTGATAATGAAGTATGGCGGGGAGCGGGCATGATGTCACCCACCGTGATCGATCGCAAGCGCGATGGTCAGAACCGATCGATTGACGCCCATCGATTTCGTCATCGCTCGTTCTATTTTCATGCCTTGGCAAAAGCTTTGATATTTAAGATGGAGCCATATCTTGACCGTGTGCTATCAACGGATGAACCGCTTAACGATCTTATCACCACGTGGGACCATAAATTTTTAATGGATATTCCTGGCGTGTTTGATTTTTTAAAAGAATTAGTCCGAGACCACCCCAAAAAAGCTAAAATTTATGGCCTATTGTGCCACTTGGTTTTTTCCAGCAGAAATAGGGCTACCAAAGGAATTAAAGCAGCCTCAAATGCCATGACATTGCTCAATCTTTCTGATTTCGACTTTTCCGCATACCAAGCGGTGGCCGATGCATGGACAAATATCCAAATACCCAAAGCTAATTTGCGTAACGCCTCTCTGGCTCATGTTAATTTAAGTGGCAGTGATTTGTCTTGGGTCTTATTTGAAGGAGCGGTTTTATTGGGAACATGCTTAAGCCAAGCTAAACTCGAAGGTGCGCGTTTCTCAAATGTCACATCTTGTCACTTCATCGATCAAAGTACCGGAACATTTGCAGTTTATCCATCCGAACATCCGATTATTGCTTATCTTCGGATGGATAAAAACCGGTATAAAATTATTTTTGAGGACTTAAATGGTCAGTTTTATACCGAATTGGCCGGCCATCGTAGCCTGATATCATGCTTGGCCTTTACAACAGTTGGCAATCCTGTTCGCTTGGCATCAGGCGGGGCAAGCGGAAAAATTAAAGTTTGGACGCAGCAGGAAAATAGAGTTCAATGGAGCGTCTGGAGCTATAAGGACCCTTTTAGAGCCTCAACTGTCTCCGATTTAAATTGGTCTTCAAATGGAAGTTTGTTAGCGTCTGCCAAGAACAATGGAAGCATAGAGATCTTTGATGCCAATCTGCAACGACGCGTTGCTCAACTTAATTTAGATAATCCTGTGAGTGTCTTATGGTCAAAAAATACCCATCATTTTGTTATTTCCACCACTGAAGGCCAGATTGAGTGGTATTTTTTTGAGTTGGAAAACCATGAACTCAAACAATTCGCTAAAGCAGGCCTGACGGTATCTAAGCTTTCTAATAATGAGCTGGTTTGCAATGCTGTTTTATCCCCAGATGGTCTTCATGTAGCACGAGGGGGCTCCAAAGGAACCATCCATCTCAGCCGACGGTTTGCAGCAGCTGATGCAAACTATCTATCGTTGAAAGATCATTATAGTCAGATCACGTCGATGGTTTGGAACATCCATGCTTTCATTAGCGCAAGCCTTGACTCGATGATTCGAGTTTGGGATCCGAATTCGCTCACATGTCTTGCCATTTATCGTGGTGATATCAGCGGACCGGCTAAATTAGCCTGGTTTTCCGGAGGCAGGCGGGTTGTTGCTGGTGGCGGTGGACGCAGGTTTTCGATATGGAACGTTGATCATGCCTCAGCTGCAGCACCAACCGAAGAGTTTCTTGGTTTTTTTGGCACCTGTGGTGCCATCGCCGGTAAATACATGGCATTGGATCACCTTGATGGTGGTGTTTACTTATGCAAGCTAAACAAACTGCCAGATAATTATTGGTATAAAATACTTGAACACACAAATGATGGTGTTCGACGGTTAACCTGGTCTCATGATGGTGTTTTTTTGGCCTCATTGAGCAATGATGGCGAAATAAAAATATACCAAGTTGGTACCCGGTCTGTTTGGACAATCACTCAAAATCAAAAAGATGGGTTTAGCGATATCACGTTTTTTATCGATGCAAATGGGGGGAGTTGTCTCGTTGCTGCGGGCCCCAGCGAAAAACTACAGATATGGCAATTCATTTCGACTGATTTATCATTACAAGAAAGATATACATGGGTTGAACAGCCAAACATGAACTTGCGATCAGGCTCTGGAAGAGTTTTTTGTCTCACCACGGCCAACCCCATCGAGGGCATGGTGTTAGAACAGAATAAAAATGATCTACCGCAACTTCGCTCATCGAAAACCCATCATACAATAGAAGCAATACCTCAAATAAGCCCCGATCAAATTTACAAAAATGGCTCCGATAGCCCAGAGGACATCAAAGATGATGAGCCAGCGGAGCATAAATCTAACCTCGACAACATAATCGAAGAAGATGAAAAGGATAGTGAGCCAGATGATCAAACGATGGCAGCAAAACCCGATACCCTCATTGCCCTGGCAACACAAGCAGGCATTGAAATTTGGAGTTTATCTACGCCGCAAATACAGCCAACTATAAAGCATCAAACAAACGGAGGGGAAATAACACAATTAAGTTGGTCACCTGATAACCAGTTTCTGGCATTTGTTGATAACCAAAATAAAAAGGTTATTATAGACGCGAATACGGGACTACAGCTTTTTCGTGACGATAAATTATCTGAGCATCAATGCATGGTTTGGGCTCATGATAACTCACAACAATACCTGCTCATTGGACAAACAGATCACATTAACATTATCCAGGTAAAAAAACCGATGCGTTCGTTAACCCCTATTAAAACATTACCATACGGGGCCTCGCAGTTGGTTTATCAAAATCCATTGCTATTTGTGTTCCACAAAAAAAGCATCCACGTGCTTCGTTTTAACGAATTATTACATGATGTTGATACCAAACTTTGGGTCACGCGTGTGGGGGGAAAAACCTTGACTGTGACGGGGTTAGATTTGCGGGGTGCGAGTGATCTTGACAATGATTCATTACAATTACTAAGTGATCACGGAGCACTGGTCGATCCTCCACATCCAACAACGACCATAACAAGTATATTTTCATTTTTTTCGACCAACTCATCACAAAAGATGGTTAACCGATTACCTAACCCTGTATTGGTTGATCACAGTGAACGGATAGAAACAGCCGCTGAGTCCATGACGTTGAATTCAACAACAATGGTTTATTCAACCCAAGGTGATAAAAATAACAATGACATATCATTTATAAACCTGATTTAGAACCTGTCGAGATTAGAAAAACCCCTATTATCCTAAACGACCGCCATCGACAATCCATGTTTGTCCGGTTACAAAGGTGTTTTCAATCAAACCATAAACGGCTTTTGCGATAAAAATAGGATCACCATGACATTTTAATAAAGTTTTCGCTAAAATAGTCTGTTTTTTTTGTAAACTTAAGGCATTATTTCCTTCTGGCCAAGCAATGGCGCCTGGGGCAACCGCATTGACACGAATATCTGGTGCAAATTCGCGGGCCAATGCTTTTGTTTGCATAGCCAAGGCAGCTTTTGTTTGACAGTACATTGCATAATCTTTTAATGGTTTGTCAGCATGTGAATCGGTAATATTCACAATACAACCATGACTTGCATTTAAATAAGGCCGGGCAAATTGACTTAACCAAAAGGGCGCCTTGACATTCACATGAAACATATCATCCCAATCAGCTTCATGCTTTGAAAAAACCGACGCATTATTGACCAAAGTATCTAGACGTCCTGCCCATGCAACCCCATCAATCAA
This sequence comes from Legionellales bacterium, assembly GCA_027449905.1. GTDB lineage: Bacteria > Pseudomonadota > Gammaproteobacteria > Legionellales > Legionellaceae > DAIDKT01. Next base: position 10,688 of record DAIDKT010000100.1, on the reverse strand, counting down.
TAGTTGCTGAAGCTCGTCTTTATTTCGAAGATCAGCCGTTAATATCTTGACCGTATTTTGACGTTTTCCATTAAGTAAGTTAGCTAAACTAGTTGCTGCATCAATAGAATGATGGCAGTGAAGGATCACTCGAAAACCTTGGTGATGAAGATAGGTTGCTATCGCGGCACCGATGCGCCGGGCGCTGCCCGTAACCAATACGGTTGGTATCAATTTAAGAGATTTCCGACTTACGTGCATCTGCATCTATTTTTATGAAGGAACCTCTGATTAGATCAAGGGTAAACTTCTTGACCAGCCGAGGTTTTAAATTGATTGAATCGGAGTCCATTTTAGAGGATTTTTTTGTGTCATTCATAAACAAATAAACCAGTAGCGAACAGGAAATACAGGCGGTCACATACCAATAAAAACCGCTTTCAATTCCTCTGTCTTTAAACCACAAAGCAACATATTCAGCTGTTCCACCAAAAATAGACACCGTAATTGCGTAGGGGAATCCGACACCCAAGGTTCTAATTTCAACAGGAAATAATTCCGCCTTAACAACGGCATTAATAGAAGTGTAACCGCTGACGATAATTAATGCGACCATGATGAGTCCAAAAGCCTCCCAGCAGCTGCCAACATGCTTCAACGCGGTTAAAATAGGGACCGTACACAAGGTGCCTAACAACCCGAATGCGATCAAAATAGGCCTCCGACCAACTTTATCAGATAAAGCACCGATCACCGGTTGCAGCATCATAAAAACAAACAAAGTTGCGGCAGATACCAAGGTAGCTTCATTTTTACTAAGCCCTGATGTATTCACCAGGTATTTCTGCATATACGTACTGTAGGTATAGAACGCCAAGGTACCACCAATGGTTAAGCCGACCACGATAGAAATTTCTTTGGGATAACGAAAAAGTGTTCGAATCAAACTTTCCTTTGATTCAACCTTCTGTTTTTTCAAAAACGACTCGGTTTCTTGCATGCCATATCTTAAATACAAGGCTACGATAGATAACAAGGCCCCGACAGCAAAAGGAATCCGCCAGCCCCAATTTTCTAATTGTTCTGTGGTTAGAAAAAACTGTTGGAGCAAGATCAATAAAAGTAAAGCAAATAACTGACCAGCGATTAAAGTTACATACTGAAAGCTTGAAAAAAAACCTCTATTTTCTTTGGTAGCCATTTCGCTCAAGTAGGTTGCAGAAGAAGCGTACTCCCCGCCGACAGACAACCCTTGTAGTAAACGGGCAAACACCAACAAAACCGGTGCAAAGACCCCAATGGATGAATAGCTAGGCGTTATCGCAATAAGGAGTGAGCCAACACACATCAGTATGACCGAAGCTATCAGTGCTTTTCGCCGGCCATGTCGATCAGCATAGCTTCCCATCAGCCAACCACCGACGGGTCTCATAAAAAAACCGACTGCGAAAATAGCGGATGTATTTAATAATTGAGCAGTTAAATTACCGTTTGGAAAAAAAGATTTTGCAAAATAAATTGAAAAAGCCGCGTAAGCATACCAATCATACCACTCGATTAAATTACCAATAGATCCCCGGATGATCGACTTCAGTCGTTTTTTTTTGGTCAACACGGGCGAATCATTATTTACGATGCTTTGCTCAGCGTTCATATTTTATCAATACTCCATAACATGCCATATATACCCATGGTTATAATCACGCCTAACAATAATCCCACGAGGACATATTCAACCCGCCTATGAGAGCGCTTTTGGCGTGAGTTTAGTGAATCTTTGTTTTTCAAAATAATTAATTGTTGATCTCTCGCATTCAATAATACATCGTTTAATAATTTAGGCATATATGGTAATTGTTCTATCAAAAAAGGCATGTTATCACGCATGTGTTTAATAAATGCTTTCGGTCCAAGTTGATCGCGCAACCATTTTTCTAGAAACGGCTTGGCTGTTTCCCAAAGATTTAGATCAGGATCGATTTGGCGACCGAGGCCTTCTATGGCTAACAACGTTTTTTGTAACAAAACCAATTGAGGCTGAACCTCCATTTGAAACCGTCTAGCTACTTGAAATAACCGAAGAATCATCATTCCAAATGAAATATCTTTTAAAGGTTTTTCAAAAATTGGTTCACATATCGTTCGAATAGCACTTTCGAAGTCTTCTACTCGAACCTCCTGTGAAACCCAGGCCGATTCAATATGCAGCGTTGCTATCCGTCGATAATCTCGTTTAAAAAAAGCCAATAGATTTTCGGCCAGATAGCGTTTATCACGATCGTTCAATGAACCAATGATACCAAAGTCAACGCAAATATACTGTGGATTTTCAGGATGGAGATAAGAAACAAAAATATTACCCGGGTGCATGTCCGCATGAAAAAAACAATGTTTAAACACTTGAATGAAAAAAATCTCAACGCCTCGCGCTGCGAGTTTTTTCATATCAACGCCGTGTTGTTTGAGTTGGGACACATCCGAAACCGGGATCCCATAGATTCTCTCCATCACCAAAACGTTGTCTCGTACATAGTCCCAATATATTTGCGGAATGTATAATAATGGTGACTGTTTAAAGTTACGTCTTAATTGTGCTCCATTGGCTGCTTCTCTATTTAAATCGAGCTCATCAAGCATGTTTTTTTGAAATTCATTCACGATTTCTTTGGGTTTAAAGCGCCGGCTATCAATCCAATAGCGATCAGCCCAACCGGCCATGGTTTTTAATATGTCTAAATCTTGTTGAATCATTTTTCGTATATGTGGTCTTAATATTTTGACAACAACTTTTTCTCCAGTTTTCAAGGTTGCTGCATGGACCTGGGCAATAGACGCTGATGCAAGTGGTTGTATATCAAAATCAGCAAACACATCAAAAGCAGACTGACCAAAAGACTTTTCGATGATAGCCAAAGCAATATCACTTGCAAAAGGAGGCACATTATCTTGTAATTTTGCTAATTCATAGGCTATGTCGGTTGGTAGAATATCCGGTCTGGTAGATAAAGCCTGACCAAACTTAATAAAAATAGGGCCTAGCTCTTCCAGTGTTTTGCGAAGGGCTACACCAGGTGTCAGCTGCTCTCGTCTAAACCAATTCCATGGATTAAGGTAAACCACAAAACGGAAAAAATAAAAAAATCTAATAGAAACAATAACCCGATCCAATCCGTTTTTAGCCAAAATATAATTAATCTGAATGAGTCTTGTTAGCTGTCTAATGGGCTTCATATTTAACCAACAATTGATTAACATGCGCCGCTAATCGTTCGGTGCGCAATGATAATTCGTCCACATCTTGAAAAAAGTCATTTAACTCTTCGGTTGGGGGTACAAGACCTGCTTCTTCTTGGATGTATTCGCTAAGCTGGCGAAACATGGATGAGCTAATCTGTTGTTGAAAAGCATGCCCTCGTCTCATCAAAGAACCTATTTGATGCGCAACAACATCCCCGGTGAAGTGAGCAAGATGCCCTTCCCAATCAATATCGATTTCGTCAAATAAATTTTTTAATTGCTGCCCTAACTCAATATTTCCTGATATTTTAATTTGATCATTAAATAAAGAACGAACTTTGGATGTTGGTAGGATACTTAATCGAATTAAACCAATAGGGCTACTATGAATAATCGTGTCAGGCTCGCCATCGTAGTTTGACAATAAAATAAGTGATTGATCCGCAAATGTGATAAAAAAAAAGGCGTTCAAAGGACTAATGATCAATTCGATAACCTTTCCATCTAATTTTTTCATTTTAGCAGGCATGGTTTCATCTAATGATAATGCGTGATTAATAGCCTTTTGCAAGGCAATCAAAGTGTATTTTTTAATCATAAATAATTCCAATCTCACGGATAATCAATATTTATAAGCCACATGCAAGGCAACGATACCACCACTTAAATTATGATAACGACAATCCTCAAATCCAGCTTCTTCAATCATATTTTTCAAGATATCCTGATTCGGATGCATGCGAATAGACTCAGCCAGGTATTGATAACTCGCCTCATCTTTCGCAACAAATCGCCCTATTTTAGGTAAAACCTGAAATGAATACCAGTCATAAATCGGTTTTAAACCAGGCATAGTAGGCGCGCTAAATTCAAGCACCATGATCTTACCACCAGGCTTACAGACCTCGAACATAGAGCGAAGCGCAGCTGATTTATCAGTCACATTCCTTAGACCGAAAGCGATCATGATGCAATGAAAAGTGTCTTTAGAAAATGGCAAACATTCGGCATTTGCTTGAACAAACTGAATGTTTTGATAGATTCCCCGATCAAACAAACGGTCCCTACCAACTGCTAACATAGCAGCATTGATGTCTGCTAAAAAAATTTTTCCCTTAAGGCCTACTTTTTTACTGATTAAACGAGTTAAATCTCCGCTACCACCCGCCAAGTCTAATACACACTGGCCGTGACGTACATGACTTAACTCGACAGTAAATTTTTTCCATAAGCGATGCATTCCCAATGACATCAGATCATTCATCAAATCATAATTTTGGGAAACGGAATGAAAAACATCCCGGACTTTATTTTCTTTTTCTTCCCAAGAAACAGTTTGAAATCCAAAATCAGTGACGCGCTTTTGATTATCCATGAAATATCTCTAGCAAGAATCAGTGCAATTTGCCGGTAATGGCGTAACCTAGGCTCTGGAGATAAATCATTGTATCTGAATTATCAACAAGCCCCAGTATACGCTAATTATAAATATTCGCACGTCATTATGAAAATTTGACCCGGAGAACAACCATATTGCCAAGCTTAAGTCTTCACATAACAAGCTGACTATGGGAATTTAACTTACAACTACTCAAGTAAGTCATCCTGAACGCAATGAGGGATCTCCAATTAACTTGGTTTGAGCCAAATTCGGGAGATCCTTCTCTGCGTTCATGATGATGGAATCAATTTCATTCAATTAAAATCAAACTTATCGCACGGGGAGTTACTTAAGCTTTATGGTTGATTTTGATCATTGATAAAATCAATAAACCTATTTATTTGATCCATATCAGGGTCAATCCAGGAAATATATTTTCCACGATAATTTTTAAGCGCCAAATCAATTGCTTGCCTTTGCTTTTCTGAAACAAACTTATCATTTGCTAACAAGACATAATCTGGGATATTACAGAATTTGAGCAATGATTTGTATTTTCCCTCATATTGATCAAGTAAAACATCATAAGCTAACATAGCGCTGTTGTTGTATTGAGGTGAACTAAAAAACAATTTTAAACCCGCTAGTTCATTATCATCTTTTTTCATTGCTACAAAATGAACATGATTGGTTTTAAAGAAATCATTAAGAACCCTTTTAGGATAAAGATAGGAACCACTGGAGTAATTGGAAGAAACAAGAACGTCTTTATTTTGCAAATCTCCCAAGGTGGCTATTTTGCTGTTTTCTCGAACAACAAGATTACTGCAATAAGTTCCATTTTTACTCGGATTCACGGATATTTGCTTCAGGGCATGAAAAGGCACCTTGTTTTTTTCAAGTTCTCTTATTCTTAAATGTTTAGGTAATAAAAACCACCATGAAGGATTTTCAATCGCTTGGGTCGCGTCAACCAAGCTAACGCATATATCTGTATGAAGAACTTTAGTAAGAAGTTTAGCCGTTTGAAAAGCAAGTTCACCACGATATGTCATTTCATCGTAGAGTTCACCTTTTTTTTTGAAAATAGCTCCATTAGACTCATAATTAGACAAATTAGTATCCGTTGACTTTGATGTGCAAGGGGCTAATTGCCACAAGCGTCCAACAATTGGTGCATCAGAAAAACATACGTGAGGTATAAGAAAAGCAGCCGTGATAACCACCATCCATCCAAATAAATTATAAATCCTTTTATAACGATCCATTTCGCTCTCCTAGTTTCAAATAGCATCTAACTGATTATATATAAAATTTGCAAAATAGATACCACAGGTACGTCACATGATGTTGAAAGCTCAATAAGCAACAAAACTTGATTTTTACAACATCATAATAATAACAAAATAAAATAAAGATCTTGTTATTTGTTATTAGCTTTTGTTTTTCTGTTTATAAGTTATATTAAAATATAAAAATCAATCTGTTATACGAATTTTAACCTGTCATTGGTTTCGGTATATACTGATTATGAACCGGTGTTAACTGCTTATCTTTTTTTTATATTTTAATTTATGAACCATTCAGACAGGGGATATGAGATACTTATCCACATGGTCATGTGGTTATAATTTAGGTAAATGCATGTCGTTACTTCATCTCATCAGCGAAAAAATAAATGCAGAAGGACCCCTTCCTTTTGTAGATTTTATGCAAATGGCTTTGTACACCCCCCATGAAGGCTACTATCAGGGTAATCTACAAAAATTCGGTCAATCCGGGGATTTTACTACCGCACCTGAATTAACCCCTCTTTTTGGTTATGCGCTTGCTAATCAATGCGCTGATCTGTTAAAAGAACTAACCAATCCGATTGTATTTGAATTTGGTGCTGGTTCTGGGCGTTTATGTGTCGATATTTTAAAGCGATTGGAGCATCTAGATCTGTTACCGGATGAATATCATATTTTGGATGTGAGTCGACAGTTACAGGCCCGACAACAAAAACTCATCCAAGAAGAGATTCCTCATTTATTCGATCGAATTAAATGGTTGTCGCAATGGCCAACCAACCAATTTAATGGTGTTATCCTAGCTAATGAAGTGCTTGATGCCATGCCGGTACATCGTTTTTGCCAAACCAACGATGGTTTGTATGAATTATTTGTGAAGCTAAATGATGAAAATGAATTAGTAGAAGTAATTCTGCCATGTCATAATTCAGAATTAATGGGGCATGTGAATGGATTACCGATAAAAGGTTATGTGCCCTATCAATCTGAAGTGAATTTATTTATCGACGGGTGGATAAATAAATGTCATACCATGTTAAATATAGGTGCGATGTTTGTTTTAGATTATGGTTTTCCACGGCGAGAATATTATCATCCAGATAGAAATCAAGGGACATTGATGTGTCATTACCGACAACGTGCTCATTCAGATCCACTGATTCATATCGGAGAACAAGATATCACAGCCCATGTTGATTTTACCCATGTTGCTGAAGCGGCTATCAAGACAGGTTTTCAGGTAGCGGGTTACACCAACCAAGCTGCTTTTTTGCTTGGAAATAATTTGTTAAATTTAGTAAAAGAATACGATAAACTAAATAAAATCAATACCCAGCAAGCATTAAAAATATTGTTACAACCAAGTGAAATGGGTGAACTATTCAAGGTGATGGCGCTGACAAAAAATATAGATGTAACCTTCCTGAGAGGTTTCCAATTATACGATAAACGTTCAAGTTTGTAGGATGATAATGGCCAGATATTTAACGACCGTAGAGTTACAAAAAGAATCAATGAAGTTTTCAGCGGGACATACCACCATTTTTTCAGCAACAGATCGAGAGCCATTGCATGGACATATGTATGGGGTTTATCTGGCTTTGTCGACCTGGGTTGAAGAAAATGGCATGACATTCGATTATCGCTATTACAAAGAACGTATTCATCAATTGTGTCGCCAATTAAATCAGACCTTTCTTATGCCACAATTTTCCCCTTTTTTAACTTACGCAGAAGATAATGATTATTATTATTTTACCTTCAATCATAAAAAAATACCTTTTCTGAAAGAGGATGTGACCATTTTACCAGTCACCAATATTACAGTTGAAGAATTATCGAGGTGGTTCGTAAATGAATTAATTCGTGATGAACAAGAATTAACTCGACATCGGGTGGAGCATATCGTTGTGAAAGTATTTTCTGCACCTGGCCAATCTGCTAGTCATTCATGGCATCGTTGAAAATATATAAGACTTCAGTTCTAAATACCAATCGAGATTGGTTTGATTATACTGCCGATACTTGCTTACCCCAGGTTGGTATGCGAGTTTGGGTGCCTTTTAAAAATAGTAGAAAAGTCGGATTAATCACCGCAATTGAAGATTTGTCAGAGACAACAAGACCTTTAAAAACAATTATTTCAATTATTGATGATGAGCCTTTAATCTCTGAACATATGCTCGCTTTAAGTCGGTGGATAAGTAATTATTATCAATCCCCCCTATCAGAAGTTTTTGCGCTATTACTGCCCAAGAAATATCGCCTGGGCCAAAAAATTCAATTACCACATTCAGATTATTATGCCTTGGAATCATCAGTTGACAAAAAGCTGATTCGATCTAAAAAACAACAACAAGTACTTGAATATCTGATCACACAGACTAACCTTGCAAAAGAAAAACGTCTTTTCTCCAAAAATGAATTATTGGCAACTGGGGTTACCAAAGCGGTGTTGAATCAATTGGTTAAAAAAAGCCTAATTACCCAACACATGTTGCTAGATAAACCAAGCAATGCCTTAAAGCCATCCTCGCAGGCTTTGGCTTTGAATGCTGAGCAGACTGTGGCATTGCAAGTGATAGCATCTGGATTACATGGCTATCATTGCTTTGTTCTGCAAGGAGTAACTGGCAGTGGTAAAACAGAAGTCTATTTACAGGTGATTGCCAAGGTATTAGCGATGGGCAAGCAAGTTCTTATTTTGGTTCCAGAAATAGGATTAACTCCGCAATTATTGGCTCGATTTAGTTCAAGATTTCCAGAGCCCATGGTGGTTATTCACTCCAATTTAAATGATACTGAGCGGCAACAGGCCTGGCAATTGGCACATGATCATCTGGTGAAACTGGTCATTGGAACCCGCTCGGCTATTTTTACACCGATGCGAGATTTAGGTTTAATTGTCATAGATGAAGAACATGATCTGTCTTTGAAACAAATGGAAGGGGTTCGTTACTCTGCTAAAGATACGGCTTTAATGAAAGCATATATGATGAATATCCCCATCATTTTAGGTTCGGCCACGCCGAGCCTTGAGACGTTACAAAACTGTCGTCTGAGTAAATATACGCTGGTGCGTTTAAATCAAAAAGCACTCAATGATATCCCGGTGCAATACCAGATTATTGATATTCGCAATCAGCCATTACAACAAGGGATAGCTGAACCGACACGCGTATTGATTGATGCTCATATACAGCAGGGTAATCAAGTGTTGGTTTTTATCAATCGGCGTGGTTTTTCACCTGTTTTTCTATGTCATCAATGTGGTTGGATAGCAGATTGTCGTGCTTGTGATACCCATTTAACCTACCATCGGGCAATCAATAAACTATGTTGCCATCACTGTGGGATGACAAGATCCGCTCTTATCCAGTGTCAATCATGCCGTAGTCGAGAGTTGTTACCCATCGGTGTTGGCACACAACGTATCCAAACTTATTTATCGACGTTGTATCCTACAACCAGCATATTACGTATTGATCGGGATGAGGTGCAAAAAAAAGATCAATTAGAACGGTGTTTAGCGCAAATATACGCCCAAGAGGCTCAGTTAATTGTGGGAACACAAATGATGGCCAAGGGACATCATTTTCCCCGATTAACGTTGGTTGTGATTGTGGATGCCGATCATGGCTTTTATAATCAAGATTTTCGATCGTTAGAACGGTTAGGTCAGCTATTAATCCAAGTATCCGGTCGCACAGGGCGTGCTGAGCTTCCAGGACAGGTGGTGATTCAAACCCATTTCCCCCAGCACCCGCTGTTGAATCAATTAATTCAAGAAGGTTATGACGCCTTTGCAGACGCATTATTAACTTTACGTCAACAAGCTTGCTTACCCCCTTTTCATTTTTTGGCGATGCTCAGGGTTCAAGGACCTAAATTAGAACGGGTGTTAAATTTCACCCATCAAGTAAAAGATTTTTTAACCCGTTATGATGTCATTACCTTGGGACCCGCACCAGCCCCAGTAGCTCGCAAAGCCGAGCAGTATCGTATGCAACTGATGATAAAATCTGGTTCAAGAAAAAAACTAAATCATACATTGCAAACGATGCGATCATGGATCGCGGTAGATAAGTTAAGCGCTGGATTGCGTTGGAGCCTGGATGTTGATCCCATGGATTTGTCTTAACGGATCCTTATCATGTTTGCGATTACCACATCTGATTCAATGTCATCCAAACCCAACGCTGCTTTGGTCATTTGATCCTTAATGGCGCGTTGATGTAACTCATCAGGCGATGATGCAAATAGACATCCAAAATAAGATCGAATTTTTGAATCAGGTAAACAATACACGGGTTTTCCTTTGAGAGCCGCTTGTCCAGCGATGGTTGCCGGTGGTGAGGATGCGACAGCGTTGGAAACCGAGAACATTTCATCGCCTGTTAAATCACTGACGATAACGTGTGGTGTTAGACATGTTGTATCCAAGTTTTCATATACTGATTTTGGTACCACAATACGAATAGATTCTAGTTCAGCATGGGTGTTTAACCAATCCATTAAGCCTTTTACATAACCGACTTTATCCGGTGTTCCCGGATGAATACCTATTCTAACCATGGTTTCAGGATTTTCCAGCAGACTCTTTGATAATAATTCAAGCAAGTTGAGATCATCACTGATGAATTTTGATCCCGATATAAATCCTGCATTCCCGAAACACATAACGATTAAATATAATTTAACACCAATCTAATCAATAATTACACATTACAATCCACCTAAAATCACCTCACATCTAAAGCTCCACTTACCTACAAATCAGTCTGACAAAGGGTTTTCCT
>DAIDKT010000099.1 GCA_027449905.1 Legionellales bacterium | reverse complement strand
ACTATCAGGGCCCGAGTGAACGTATTTCACTTAACCAGAGGCCGAATACATGACTGCATCTCAACCTTTATTTTGTTTAAATGTTAATACAATCCTTGACAACCAGGGCGGGGTCCATACATGACGTACCTGGGGTGTTACCAATAATCTTGTGTGTTAAGCAAGATCTTTGTACCCCGCGAACAAATAGCGGGGTGTCGGGTTTAAGATGATGAATTGCCAACAGCTCTAATTTACAGCGTCTTGTTCCAGGGGCTGTTTAGTGGCTTTTTCTGGCATAGCAAAATTTAACTCTAAGACAGCGCTGTCACCGACGCGCTCTAAATTGACACTGACTCGATCCCGGTCAATGGGAATATACTTGGTGATCACATTCAATAATTCTTCTTGCAATTTGGGTAATTCATGAATTTTTGGTAAACAATCAGGGGCATTCCGCTGAGAGCGCTCGTGTGAAATAATAATCTGCAACCTTTCCTTGGCGACAGAAGCCGTGGAATGACGCCTACGCAAATAATTTAATATACTCATGCTGTGGTATCCTCCCTTTGTTTACCAAAAAAACGTCGTAAAATCCCTTTACGCTCACTTTGAATAAATCTCATGGGCCTGTCTTCTCCTAGAAACCGAGCAATGGCATCTTGATAGGCTGAACCTGCATCACTCAGTTCATCCAATATGACTGGGGTGCCGGTATTTGATGCTTTTAAAACAGATTTCGATTCGGGAATAATACCAATGAGGGGGATGGCCAGAATTTCATTTACATCTTGAACAGATAGCATTTCACCACGTTCAACTCGATCAGGATTATATCTGGTTAATAGCAAATGCTCTTGAACAGGTGCTTTGCCGTCAATGGCTCGCTTGGTTTTGCTGGCCAGAATACCTAAAATACGATCAGAGTCGCGTACGGAGGATACTTCTGGATTCGTGACGATGATGGCATGATCAGCAAAATGCATTGCCATCATAGCACCCGATTCAATACCCGCAGGTGAATCGCAAATAATATATTCAAATTCTTTGGCTAACTCGTTAAATACTTTCTCGACACCGTCTAGGGTTAAAGCATCTTTATCGCGAGTTTGTGAGGCGGGTAAGATGAATAACTCAGCGATACGCTTATCCTTTATCAGCGCTTGTCTCAGGTTTGCCTCACCATTGATGACGTTGATGAAATCATAAACAACCCGTCGTTCGCAACCCATGATGATGTCCAAGTTGCGCAGCCCAATGTCAAAGTCAATGACCACAGTTTTATGACCACGCATTGCAAATCCCATAGACAAAGCAGCAGATGACGTGGTTTTACCTACACCACCTTTTCCTGAAGTAACAACGATTATGTTAGCCAAGGCAGAACCCATCCCATTTGTAATATTTTTATCAGTTTACACGGTATGATCACCATTTTTCAATAGAAATCTACTGCTTTTCAAGATATAATCCCGAGCCTGTCCGTACATATATTTTTATGAGCGCCCTAGTACAACCTTGTACTAGCCCCTTTGGGGCAAACATCAGGTAAGACAGATTTCATCACTTTAATGTAGTGAAGGATCGCCTGATATGCGGGAGATGTTTCGCCACACCCAACATGACGTATGTCTTTGGGAGTAACTGGAATCTTTTATGCCCCTTACCATATCACAGACAGCACTTACATTTGACGATGTATTATTGCAGCCCGCACATTCAACTATTTTGCCTAGAGATGCGTCTCTGAGTACTTTTTTAACCAAAGAAATTCAGCTTAATATACCCTTGATTTCAGCGGCAATGGATACGGTAACCGAGGCAAGATTAGCCATTGCCATTGCCCAAGAAGGTGGGATTGGCATTATTCATAAGAACATGAGTATTCAAGCGCAAGCATCAGAAGTCAAAAAAGTTAAAAAATTCGAAAGCGGCATGGTGAAAGATCCCGTATCTGTTTCACCAACACTCTCCGTAAAAGAATTACTTGAAATCATGGCGAAATATAGCTTTTCTGGCATGCCAGTGGTTGAAGGTGAGCGTTTAGTTGGTATTGTGACTAGCCGTGACATTCGATTTGAAACCAATTTATCTCTACCCGTGTCTGCTGTGATGACGCCAAAAGAGCGTTTGGTCACTGTGAAAGAAGGGACAAGTCGTGAGGAGGTATGTCGACTGCTGCATAAGCACCGAATTGAAAAATTGCTGGTGGTGAATGATGATTTTTATTTGCGTGGATTAATCACGGTTAAAGATATTCAAAAAGCGAAAAGCAAACCATTCGCCTGTAAAGACGATGCAGAACAGCTTAGGGTCGGCGCAGCAATTGGCGTAGGAGAGGGTAATGAAGAGCGTGTTACTGCACTTGTAGAGGCAGGTGTCGATGTGATTATTGTAGACACCGCTCATGGTCACTCTCAATTTGTTCTTGATCGTGTAAAGTGGATCAAAAAACATTTTCCAGATGTTCAGGTCATCGGTGGAAACATTGCAACCGCCGCCGCTGCGATTGATTTGGTTGCAGCTGGCGCTGATGGGGTGAAGGTTGGAATAGGGCCTGGTTCTATCTGTACCACGCGGGTGGTGACAGGGGTTGGTGTCCCGCAAATCACAGCCATTGCCAATGTTGCCGCTGGAATCAAGGGTAAAGTCCCGGTTATTGCTGATGGGGGCATTCGTTTTTCTGGTGACGTATGCAAAGCGCTTGCTGCCGGTGCTCATACGGTGATGCTAGGCGGTCTGTTCGCAGGGACTGAGGAATCACCTGGTGAAATTGAGTTGTATCGCGGTAGAACTTATAAAAATTACCGAGGCATGGGGTCGCTTGGCGCCATGTCGCAAACTCAGGGATCCAGTGATCGTTACTTTCAAAGTACAGACCTTGGTTCTGAAAAACTGGTCCCGGAAGGTGTTGAGGGACGAGTACCTTATAAAGGCGCTCTTCACACCATTATCCATCAAATAACCGGGGGGTTACGGTCTTGTATGGGGTATACGGGTGCTGGTTCGATTGAAGAACTGCATGAAAAAGCACAATTTATTCGAGTCACGAATGCCGGTATTCGGGAATCGCATGTGCATGATGTCCGCATCACCAAACAAGCGCCTAATTATCAAATTGATGATGAAAAAGGGGCATAAAATTAATTCTATTCAGCATAAATCCATTCTGATTCTGGATTTCGGATCACAATATACGCAGTTGATTGCCAGAAGATTGCGAGAAATGGGTGTGTATTGCGAGATACATTCCTATCAAGTCAAAAAATCTGATATCAAACAATTAACCCCCTGCGGAATTATTTTATCAGGCGGTCCTTCCACCGTGACGGCGGATATCACGCCTCGAGCACCAGAGTGGATTTTTCACGCAGGTATCCCAATTTTAGGTATTTGTTATGGCATGCAAACCATGGCTGTGCAACTAGGGGGTATGGTTGCTGCTTCGACTGAGCGTGAATTTGGTTATGCCGAATTGATTCTTCAGGGTGAAAATCGTTTATTTGATTTTATAAAGGACCAATCTTTAGATCCAGGCATCAAGGTGTTGGATGTTTGGATGAGCCATGGAGATAAAGTAATCGACCTGCCCCCTGAGTTTGAAGTCATTTGTATCACTCAGAATACCGCTATTGCTGGTATGGCTCACAAGATTAACCATTGGTACGGATTACAATTTCACCCAGAAGTGACTCACACTCCCCAAGGTGGTCTAATATTACAACGCTTTGTCGTCGATATTTGTGGTGCTGATACAGCATGGACCCCGGGTCAAATTGTTGATGAAACAGTGATGAAAATTCGCCACCAAGTAGGGACTGAGCACGTGCTATTGGGGTTGTCTGGTGGCGTCGACTCATCAGTGGCCGCTCTTTTATTGCATCGTGCCATTGGTGAGCAGTTGATTTGTGTATTTGTCGATACCGGTTTATTGCGCTTAGGAGAAGTAGAACAAGTAAAAGAGATGTTTCAAGAACAGATTGGTTTACACATCATATGGGTTCATGCCAAAGATAAGTTTTTACGTGCGCTTAGGGGCGTCAAGTGCCCTGAAAAAAAGCGTAAAATTATTGGACACACCTTTGTTGAAATATTTGATGAAGAAGCTCAACGCATTCCTAATATTAAATGGTTAGCTCAAGGCACCATTTATTCTGATGTCATTGAATCAGCCGCAACCAATCTTCATGGTACGTCAGATGTGATCAAATCACATCACAATGTCGGTGGTTTACCAGAAAAAATGCGGTTAAAACTGTTGGAGCCGTTACGTGAGCTATTTAAGGATGAAGTCCGAAAAATTGGGTTGGAATTAGGGTTGCCACAAAAAATGATTGGACGCCATCCTTTTCCAGGACCTGGGTTGGGTGTAAGAATTCTTGGGGAGGTGAAGAAAAAATACGCTGACCTTTTGCGTCGAGCCGATGCCATTTTTATAGATGAATTGTACAAAGCAGGATTATACCAGCAGGTTAGTCAAGCTTTTGCGATTTTTTTACCGATAAAAAGCGTGGGTGTCATGGGAGATGGCCGTCAATATGGTTATGTCATAGCCCTGCGTTGTGTCACAACAGTTGACTTCATGACCGCTGATTGGACGCCATTACCGGCTGATTTTTTGGCATTGGTTTCGAATCGAATTATCAACGAAGTCAGAGGAATTTCTCGGGTGACATACGATATATCTGGTAAACCACCCGCAACCATTGAGTGGGAATGAGCCATTATTTAACCGTTAAATTACAACAACAGGCAGTGGCGCGTCGTCAACAGGGTTTACATCGCCAGCGCCACGTCCAACATGTGCAGCAAAATACCATTAATTTTAGCAGCAATGATTATTTGTCTATTACAACTGAATCACGTGTCAAAGCAGCCTATCAAGTCGGTTTTAATCGTTTTCCCGCTGGAAGCGGTGGTTCAATGGTTGTTTGTGGTTATCATCCCGCACACCGTGATCTCGAAAGAGAATTTGCCGAAGCATTACATGTTGATGATGCGCTATTGTTTTCATCAGGATATGTTGCCAACTTAGCCATTATTCATTTGTTACATGATATGCAGGTTTCCTTCTTAATTGATAAAGGGGTTCATGCCTCGATTTATGACGGGCTGCGATTAGCAAAAGCGCAATACCAACGCTATTTGCATCATAATATGCCTGATTTTGCAAAAAAGATTGATGGTTCCTCGAATCAAACGGTGGTGATTACCGAGAGTATCTTTAGTATGAGTGGGCAGCAGGCACGCCTCGAGGAAATGGCCCTCTTAACCAAGGCAAAGCAGCTTGGTTTGATTGTAGATGAGGCCCATGGATTTGGTGTGATTGGACCAAATGGATTAGGAGGGGTGATGCGCGCACAGTTGACCCAGGCTGATGTACCTTTGCGAATGATCCCATTTGGAAAAGCAATGGGAGGCTATGGTGCCGTGGTTGCAGGGCAAGGTCTCTTTATTGATGCTTTGCTACAAATGAGGCCGGCAGTTTATTCGACCGCCATGAGCCCTGCTTATGCGCATGGGTTGCTTGAAGCGTTTAGGGTGATTCGCGAGGCGGACGATAGGAGAACGAAATTGTCTCATTTGATTCAATATTTTCGCGAAGCCGTTAATCAATCACCATTGCAATGGCGAGACTCACATACCCCCATTCAACAATTACAATTGGGTTGTCCCCACCGTGCGGCCCTTGCGGCAGCTAAACTTTTAGAGCATTCGATTTGTTGTGTGCCGATGAGACAACCCACGGTGACAAAAGAGGAAACAGGTTTGCGTGTTATTTTGAATTATCACCATGAACCAGAACAGATAGACTTGTTATTTAACTGTTTAAATAATTTATGACGATTCATATCACTCACATCACGGTACCTGGATCACTGTCTGCTGATCGAGCGCCTACGGATAAAACCCTCGTCTTATTTCATGGATGGGGTTTTGACAGCCTAATTTGGAAGCCATTTGTTGCCGCCCTTGCAGCGTATGATAGCAAATACACTTATCAACTATATTTGGTCGACTTGCCAGGATTTGGCTGCAGTGATTATGTTGATTGGGATATATTTAAAGCAGATCTATTGACTCAATTACCTCCAAAATTTGGTTTGTTGGGTTGGTCAATGGGTGGACTATTGGCAACTCGTTTGGCGATTGAAGAGCCACAGCGAGTGATTGAGCTATTTAATTTGACGTCCACACCAAAATTCATTCAAGCAGGTGATTGGAAGGGGATTGATGTTGGTGTATTTCAGCAGTTTTATCAGCAGTTAATCGATAATCCAATTCAAACACGTATTCAGTTTATTCAAGATCAATTGTCAGGACAAACGTTATCAGATGATTTGTTCATCATTCAACCCTCAGTGACTGGTTTGCGGGCAGGTTTGGATTTGATCCTGACTTGGGATTTGCGTTCATTATTGCCACAATTAAAGATACCTGTTTATTACTTGTTTGGGCGATTGGATGCAATTGTTCCCCGACGGATGATGCAGATCATGCAAAAAACCTATCCGCAGTTTAATTATGTGATATTCAATCAATCTGCACACGCACCATTCCTGTCTCAGCCCGATGAGTTTATTAAAATTTTAGAAGCATAATGACCGAACCAATATTCATTGAACGGAGCTATTGTATGAAATCTTATTTTATCATTGGGACCGATACCGATTGTGGAAAAACGCATGTAACTTGTGAATTGGTTCGTTATCTGCAATCACAAAATAAAAAAGTCTTGGCTTTAAAACCAGTTGCAAGTGGTTGCATTGAGCGAGCTGGAACATGGGTGAGCGGAGATGCCGAACGGTTGGCGGCTGTTCAAAAAAATTCTTTTTTACTCAGCGATATATGTCCTTGGTCTATGCAATTACCGGTTTCCCCGCATCTTGCCGCAAAGGCCGAGAACTTGAAGCTTTCAGCACAAGAAATTGTTAAATTTTGTCAGGCCCATCTTCAGCAAGATCATGATTATGTGTTAATCGAAGGTGCTGGTGGGCTCATGGTCCCACTCAATGATGAAGAAACATGGATTGATGTGCTAATACAAAGTCAAATCGAGGTGATATTGGTGGTTGGCATGCGCTTGGGTTGTATTAATCATGCCCTATTAACGATAGAGGCATTGAACAAATATCAAATTACCTGTTGTGGGTGGATCGCAAACTGCCTCGATCCGCAGATGATGATGTTGCCAGAAAACATGCAAACCTTAATGGAAAAAATTACTCAACCTTGCTTGGGGATAGTAAATTTTAGATCGACCTTTCAGCCAGATCCAAGAGCCCAAGTTACATTTGATAACTAAAGTTGAGCCCAAACACCAATCCGTCTTTGATAAAGATTAATTCATGATGTATACTTAAAATGCAATTAATGAAACGTAACTCCTCAGGTTGTGGGTTTGTTTGTAGGATTTTTTCTAGGTGATGTTGCCAGGGGAGCTACAATAAAACAAGGAAGTCATTATGAAAACCTTAATAGCCAGTGTATTCTTTGCTTCTGTTATGTTACTTAGTGGTTGTTGTACCGATGATGTATGTAATTGGGGCACTACAAGTTATGTACCGACATCATCATCAAACTGTTCATCTTGTAACAAGTGTAATACGTGTAGCACATGTCAAACATGTGGTTATGATACAAGTTATACATACAGCGGCTGGTACTAAGAGCTGTGGTTAATTAAGATTTCAGCTGCCCGATTCTAAGGGCAGTTTGTTATTTTATTATCATCAGATCACAGTCTACTTCATGAATAATCGAATGTGCGGTGTTGCTCAATGCAAGCGGCAAATGACTAGAGGTATGTTTTCCCATAATAATCAAGTCGCAACCGAGCTCTTTTGATTTATTTAGCAAGTGATGCTTGATAGAACCAACCTCAACAAATTGTTGGGATGCTGGGATATTGAGTGATTCACACATGACACTCAGCACGCTTTTTGCATCTTCTTGCAAATGAATGGGACTATCAATTTCAGCAAATCCCAGCCCTTGAGCAATTTGTAATGTTGGTGGCGTTTCGATGACATGCAGTATGT
This sequence comes from Legionellales bacterium, assembly GCA_027449905.1. Taxonomy (GTDB): domain Bacteria; phylum Pseudomonadota; class Gammaproteobacteria; order Legionellales; family Legionellaceae; genus DAIDKT01. The sequence goes on along the minus strand of DAIDKT010000099.1, from coordinate 50,275 downwards.
ATATATTAGATCCAAATATGTTGGCAATTTTTACAGCTTGTTGACACATATGAAAATGGTTTTCAGATAGATCAGTTGCATACAGGATATTAGAAAACATAATGGTCTCAATAATTGAAGAGAGTATCAATAGTTTAGATGATTAAGCTAAAAATGTAACTCCCAAGTTGTGAATAAGTTGGTTTTTCACTGGTGGCCCAAATGTAAACAGACCTTTACTGGATTGTATCTTCTGAAACCCGACGGCAGATCTTGCTTACGCTGATTTTTGGGGGGGAATTCGTACAGTTCTAATAGTGGAATCAAGACAAAATCTCGATTTAATAGCTCGGGATGTGGGATGGTTAACTGACGTGTTTTTATGATCCTATCCCCGTACAAGAGTATATCAATATCAATGGTTCTTGACCCCCATTTTTTTCGATATACTCGCCCTTGATCTTGTTCTATTTGTTTGCAATGTTTCAAAAGTTGTAAGGGGGGTAGGGAGGTATTAATTTGCATGACTTGGTTATAAAACATCGGTTGCGCTTTAACACCCATCGGTGGATTAACATAAATGTTAGATATTCCGGTCATGATGGATCTTGGTAATTTGCGTAGAGAGGCGATGGCGTGCTGCAATTGTCGTTTGGGATATTTTAAATTACTACCCAATCCCAAATAACACACACACATGGATCTGCTCTACTTCATCGTTGATTGAACAGACGAACATTCAGCTATCATCTCAGCTTGTGTTTCTTCATTGGCTTCCTGAAAATGAGTCCACCAGTTTGCTAGCTCCATGTCGCCATCTCCAGCTAAAGCCCTTAATGCCAGAAAGTCATAAGCAGCGCGAAAGCGTGGATGCTGGATAAGGGTCAGTGCTCGATTACCTGAACGTTTAACAAAACGATATTGCAATAGCCATATTTCTCGCATCACGATTGCGTGACGTTTCGGAATCATGATGATTTTATTTTGTTCACTGATGATTTGCGACATAGATTGTTCCAGAGCCGGGAGTGGATCTACCCCCGTGTCATGAAGCTCTGCTGCTCGATGCACCATGGGAAACCAAAGTAAGATGGCATAGATAAAGGCTACGTTAACCGGTTTGCCCGCGTGAATTCGATTGTCGGTGCTTTCGAGCGCTAACTTTAACATGGCGCGAACTGGATACTCACTTTCATATAATTGGGCGGTTAATGGGAACAAATATTGAAACAAATCGAATTTGTCGAGTAATGGTTGAACTCTTCCAGATTCACCGCATTGATATAATTTGTTCATTTCATCAAATAGACGTGAGCCAGATACTTGCGCGATTAAATGATTTAAATGATGGATCGGATCAGCGGTTTCTTTGTCTATTTCAAAATTTAGCTTTGCTGCAAATCGAATTGCACGCAGCATGCGAACGGGATCCTCTTGATAACGGGTAACTGGCTCGCCAATGACACGAATAATTCGTTGGTTGATATCCGCAACACCTTGCGTAAAATCTATAATAGAACTGTCTTGAATATTGTAATAGAGAGAATTAATCGTAAAATCACGGCGCCAGGCGTCTTCTTCTAGGGTGCCAAAGACATTATCCTGGACTAGCATCCCGCGGTCATTGGTTTGATGATTGTTGCTAATAGGTTGATGCCCGCGAAAAGTTGCGACTTCAATCACTTCACGCGAAAACAAAATATGAACTAACTTAAACCGACGACCAATGATGCGTGCATTACGAAATAAGTTTCTGACTTGATTAGGCGTGGCATTTGTGGCAATGTCAAAATCCTTAGGCGCTTTTCGCAACAACAGGTCACGGACACTCCCGCCAACAAGATAGGCTTGGAATCCGGCACTATTTAAACGGTTTAACGTTTTGAGGGCATTGGCGCTAATATCGACTTTAGATACATGGTGGTCTGTGCGGGGGACAACATATTTTAGTTCAATAGAACTTTGGTTATGTTTTGATTTACGCAGCAGCTTTTTTATTAAATTAATGATTATACTTTCTCCAACTCCTTTTGGAGCAATTATAACTAAGCTAGTCTAAAAAGTGAATCTAATTAAGGGATTGTCCTATCTTAATTTTCGACACGCCCTTCTCTCGGTGTTTAACCCAAGGGGGTTTATATGCATTGGTTTGAAATAGGTATGAGTATCATCACGTTAACGGTACTTGAAATTGTTTTGGGTCTAGACAATTTGGTTATTCTCTCAATTCTCACAGAAAAATTGCCGGCTAAAGAACGCAAGAAAGCTCAGTATTGGGGGCTTTGTTTTGCATGGGTGACTCGCTTGATTTTGCTTGCTTCGGCGGTGTCACTTACGCATTTGACCAAGCCATTTGTGGTATTTTATCAGGTTGTTTTTTCTGTGCGCGACTTGTTCATGTTAGCTGGGGGTGGGTTTTTAATTGCGAAGGCAACGCAAGAAATTCACGATGAGTTAGCGTTTGGTCATGCCACACCAACAAAATCAGCACGTTCCTCAAAATCATTCAAGCGAGTTGTCTGTCAAGTGGTGATAATGGATGTTATCTTTTCACTGGATAGTGTTTTGACGGCCATTGGAATCACCAATCACATTCTGGCAATGGCGGTTGCTATTACCATCGCTATCCTCGTTATGCTCTATGCCAGTTATCCCATGAGTGTATTCATTAATAAATATCCAACGATTAAGATGTTGGCCTTTAGTTTTATCATATTAATTGGCATGCTATTGATAGCTGATGGCTTTGCATTTCATATGCCACGAGGCTATTTATATTTTGCCATGGGGTTTGCTCTCGCAGTAGAATCATTAAATATTTTACGGATAAATCGAAAAAACAGGCGGTAAATATGTTGGTTGTTAAAGCGTTTCATGTTATTTCAATGGTTGCCTGGTTTGCCGGGTTATTTTATTTGCCGCGCTTATTCGTCTATCATGCGGAGGCACAAGACAAGATTAGTATCGAGCGCTTTAAAATTATGGAGTATCGGCTTTTTTATGCGATTACCACGCCAGCTGCTATTTTAACCACGGGTTTTGGGGTATGGCTGATTTTTTATAATCCAAGCTATTACATGATGGTTGGTTGGATGCATGGAAAATTGTTTTTGGTTTTACTACTTTGGGTCTATCATGTGGTCTGTGGTTATTATGTCAAACAGTTTTCACATGATAGTTCGAGCCATACATCCAAGTTTTATCGAATTTGGAACGAGATACCAACCATATTACTGATAGGGATCGTGCTACTGGTGGAACTGAAGCCTTGAATGGTAGAGCCTAATCTATTTCCACCATTTCAAAATCTTCTTTGGCAGCACCGCAATCGGGGCAAAACCAATTTTCGGGCACGTCTTCCCATAACGTACCTGGTTCAAGCCCATCTTCAGGCCAACCTTTGGTTTCGTCATAGATGAAGCCACAAATCACACACATATATTTTTTATAATCAGGCATGTTTTTATCCTGTCAGGAATGAAAGCGATAATTTAACCACAGATAATCTAGAAGTAAAGGTATTCTTTTCAAAAAGACCCTAGTAATTTTCATGTAAATTGTGCAGAATGTTCGTCGACTTATAGGGTTTTGTATAATTAACAAGGGGACAGAGTATGAAAATGAAATTGATCGCTGCTGCTGTGCTGGGATTCGCTATCACATCGACATGTGCAGCTGATACCACGACGCTGAATACGGATATTCAAAAATTATCCTATAGTATTGGTGTCGATTTAGGTAAAAATATTAAAAAACAAGGAATTGATATTGATGTACCAGCTTTGGCAAAGGGAATTCAAGACGCGATATCAGAGGTGCCGTTACAGCTGACTGATGATCAAATGAAAAATACCCTGATGCAATTTCAAAAAGATTTGATGGCAAAACGCACTGCCCAATTTGAGACAAAATCCAAAGAAAATAGCGCCCAAGGCGATGCATACCTCAATGCAAATAAATCAAAGCCTGGTGTCGTGACCTTACCATCAGGTCTACAATATAAAATTATCACAGCAGGAAATGGGCCAAAACCATCTAAAGATGACATGGTCACAGTAGAATATACCGGACATTTGATTAATGGCGATGTGTTTGATAGTACAGAAAAATCTGGTAAGCCAGCAAGTTTTCAAGTATCACAAGTCATACCTGGTTGGACGGAAGCACTTCAGTTGATGCCAGTTGGTTCGACCTGGGAATTATACATCCCCGCAAGTTTGGCTTATGGATCAAGGAATGTTGGTGGTTTGATAGGACCGAATGAAACTTTAATTTTTACAGTTCATCTCATATCCATCGATAAAAAAACCGAAGCCAATAAATAAGTTCGGCATAGCTGACTGCCCATGGACAAGCCTCATGGGGGAGTCGGCATGAAAACAGGCCCTGAGCAGTTATCTTGTGGTTTATCATGGTAAAACGTTTAATCATTGTTTTTATACTCGGTTTTTCATCCGGATTGCCATTAATGCTCGTCGGTAGCACCTTACAGGCTTGGTATGCAGATGTAGGGATGTCACTGATATCTACCGGCATGCTCAGCTTGGTGAGTTTACCCTACATCTATCGGTTTTTGTGGGCACCAATCTTAGATCGTTATTCCCTGTTATATTGGCTTGGCAAGCGTCGTAGCTGGATTTTAGTCACTCAAGTACTCTTATGTCTCGGCTTTAATGCGATGGCTTGGCTTTCTCCTTTGACATCGCCTCTGTTAATGGCTGGGTTGGGTTTTGTAATGGCAAGCCTGTCAGCTACCCAAGATGCAACGATTGATGCCCATCGAACTGAGTATTTACCCGCAGTAGAATATGGCTTGGGCGCATCAATCGCCACACTTGGATATCGTTTGGCTTTATTAGCCGCAGGTGGTTTGGCATTGATTATTGCGCAACACGCTGGATGGGCTGTTGCTTATCGCGCCATGGGCGCCATGATGGTGATCGGGATTCTTGCTATTTTGTGGAGTCCAGAACCACCTACATCCATACCTACACATTTCTCATGGGTAGATTCTTTTACTGAAGCGGTTAAAAATCTGCTGCATCGTCCTGGTATCGCGTTATTTTGTTTATTTGTTTTAATTTATAAGTTAGGGGAAGCTTTTACCACCACAACCAGTGGTATTATGATGCCTTTTTTAATTCAAGGAATGGGTTTTTCACTCGATACCATTGCCTATGTCAATAAAATAATCGGTGTCATCGCGATTATGCTCGGAGGCGTGGTTGGCGGTCTTATTCTGTTACGATACTCGTTATATCGTGCTTTATTTATATTTGGATTGCTGCAAGCTACCACGAATATACTTTTTCTTCTATTAGCCAAAAGCGGGCAAGATATCCCCCTGTTTGTTTTGGCTGTCGCAAGTGATAATTTGGTGGCTGGTATGGGAACAACGGCCATCGTCGCTTTGTTTATGCGGTTTGTGGATCATCGGTTTACTGCGACACAATTTTCAATATTGGTGGCGTTGGCCACTTTACCCCGTGTTTTTTCAGGACCGTTGGGTGTTTTGCTGCAAACAATATTTGGATGGGTTGGGTTGTATCAAATTGCATTTCTTATTGCTTTAGCGTTTATCCCCTTTATATTACTGCTTCGTCGTCATCCAATTTTTAGTGAAGAACCAAGTGATGGAATTCCCCTAATGGGCGGGGAAAAACACTCGAATCATTAGACCAGTTCCCTTTTTAGGCGAGTCTAAAACAATTCGTGCGTTATGTAAGTTTGCAATTTGTTGCACAATTGCAAGTCCTAAGCCACTGCCAGTGCTTTTATTTCCCAATGCTCTGAAAAAGCGTTCAAATACTCGGGTGTGAAATTTATTTGGGATACCGGGTCCATTATCTGCGACTTCAAGAACGACTTCCTTTTTTTCCTGAAAAACACGAACTTGGACACGACTATCGGGGGTACTATAGCGGATGGCATTGTCGACTAAATTGCGAACAAGAATGCTGATGGCTGTTGGGTTTCCTGCAAAAGTATCGGTTTTTTTATCTGCGTCAAACTCTAGCTCGATTTGTTTTTCTAAGGCTGCTGGTGCTAAAGTGGCCAATACCTCTCGTGTAATTTTGGCTAAGTGCACCTCCCCTAAGTCCTCAAGCTTCATTTCCTCAGGAACCAGCTTACTCATGGTTAGCAATTGTTGAACAATGTGAGTGTTGCGATTGACACTGGCTATCACTTTTTGTAACGCAATATTTTTTTCATCAATATCATTGGTATTCAGTGCTACTTGGGCTTGCGCTTTTAGAGCAGCCAAGGGGGTGCGCAGCTCATGTGCTGCGTCTGCTGCAAATCGTTTTTCACGCTCAAACCCTTCCTTCAATCGATAAAATAATTTATTTAATTCATCAATGACAGGTTTAATTTCTTCGGGAAGATTTTTGATGCTCACTGGTTCTAAATGGCTCGGTGCGCGGTTTGCAACTTCTTGCGCAACTCTATCTAAACTATCCAAACCTTTACCAATGACAATCCAAATCAATAAACCAGACAACGGAAAAGTAAGTAACATGATATATAAATCATCGAGGGCGATTCGTTGGCCTAACTCGTTTCTGGTATCATATCGCTCTGCTAGTACCGTGTGAATACCTGTTTTAGAATTGTTTGTGGTGAATACCCGCCATTTTTGGCTGCCGATCAGTTTGTCACTGAAACCATCAATGTTTGTTGTCAGTGGTAAGCTCGGTGCGCCTGATGAGTGTAACAACAGTTCATTGCTTTTAGTCCAAACCTGGAAGTTAAACTTATCTAAATAATACTCTGGTGGTTGATCATAGAGGTGTGGTCTTGGGTAATAGGTTTCTATTTTGTGTGGGATGAAGTCTAAGGCTTTTTGAATTTTTAGCAAAGGTCGCTGTTGGACATCGTCTCCCAATAAGGCCTGATATGACATTGCCGATATGGCCATTAATGTATCGAGATGTTCTTGAATATCTTTTTGATCTAGGTAATAGTTGCCAATTGCAGTTAACGTGGTTGTCATCGTGACAGCCAATAATAAATAAATCAATAAAAATTTGCGGATTGATGATTTCAATTAGCATTCTCGACAAAGGACATATACCATATACGTTGTACTGGACCGATTCTCTAAATTTGCACTCGAATCTCATCGTTCTCAAGAATTTTGAGTGGCTATTTTTTTTCAACCATGTAGCCTACGCCACGGATTGTTCTTATGAAGTTAGCGTTTAATTTTTTACGTAAATTGTGAATATGTACTTCTAGGGCATTGCTGTCTACATCTTCATCCCAACCATAAATACTCTGCATGAGCAAATCACGAGATAAAACTTGACCATGATTTTCTAACAGCTTCAACAATAAAGCGAATTCGCGTCTGGGCACGTTGACTGGTTCACCCTCTAATAAGACCGAATGAGCAGCCGGATTCAGTGTGATATGATGATACTGAATGATACCATCTGCTCGGCCCTGAGATCGCCTGGAGAGTGCGCGTACCCGCGCACTTAATTCATTTAAATCAAACGGTTTCGTGATATAGTCATCTGCTCCGCTATCTAAACCCTTGATACGATCTTCTATGGATTCTCGTGCGGTTAAAATAATCACGGGTGTTTTATTATCATCTCGCCGCATACTTTGTAACAGTGAGCTACCAGATAGTTTTGGCAAACCCAAATCTAACACAATGAGATCAAATGATTCGCTTTTAATTGCACGGCGCGCTACTTCCCCATCTTTGACCCAATCAACCACATAGCCAAATTGGGTTAAGCCGGTTTTAACAGCATCGCCTAAGAGCTCGTCATCCTCAACCAATAATAGCCGCATTACGTCTTGCTCGAGGATGGTTGAATGGCATGCTTGGTCAAATAAACTGCTTGAATAAGAACAAACAGCAGCATAAATCCCGCTCCACCAAATAACTTAAAATTAACCCAAAAGTCAGTGTCGTAGTGATAAGCGATATATAAATTAAGGCTACCCATCAATACAAAATAGCATGCCCACGCTGTATTTAACCTTTTCCATATTTTATCTGGCAAGCCTACATTACCGTCCATCATTTTTTGAATAATTGGTTTTTCGCCAATGAAAGCAGACCCTAAAAACACCAATGATGACAGCCAATAGATGACAGTTGGCTTCCATTTGATGAACCAAGGATTATGAAAGAAGAGGGTGGCGCCGCCTAAAACCAAAATCAATCCGAGACTAATCAAATGCAACTTTTCATACTGTTGGTACTTCAGTCGGTGGAATACGACTTGAAATACAGAGCCAGCCATGGCTAGGGCGGTTGCATAATAAATTCCAAAAAATTTATAGCAGATAAAAAAAAGTACAATTGGAAAAAAATCAAATAATAGTTTCATGGCATTTTTTAAGCGTATTCTCAGGTTTTGTTAGTATAACGGTTTGTAAAGAGATTCTCCAGAATATTCCTGAGAAGTCCTTCTGTCCTATTTTGAATTTGATCAACATGTTGTGGGTTGGGTCTTGGTCTAACAATAAGCTGATAAGCGAACTAACTCACACGAATCGTTTGCCCGGATTTGAGTTGATGGCGGTTTAAATTCGGATTTAGCCGACGCAGCGTACTTACTTCGGTATGATGTTGTTTGGCAATCAGCTCTAAGCTATCTCCAGGGTGAATAACATATTGCTTCGGTGCTTGTATCGTTCTCCATATGATCAATGGCTGGCCCAACCTTAATTTGCTCGCAGGCTTTAATTTATTCCACATTCTAATTTGATCGCTTGTAACAGCATACTTTTTCGCTAAAACAAGATATGAATCACGCTTTTCGACAATGTGAATCATTTTGAATTGCTGGGGCGCAGTAAAATGGAAGACTTGCCGCGCGGTTGGCGGCGGGTCTGATCGTTTTACCGTTTTATCATGGCTAGGAATTAGTACATATTGTCCTTTTTGAATCGAATTGGATTTTAACTGGTTGAGCTCTTTAATTAAATGGGCAGTGGTATGATACTGTTTCGCAATCAGCTGTAAATTATCACCCGCACTCACTTGATGACGAGTCCAACTGACGCGTTGATCGTAGGGTAAGTTTGCTAAATTACGATTAAAACTTTCAACTTTATTTGCGGGAATGAGTAATTTGTATGGGCGATAAGGCGCGGTTGCCCATCGGTTAAAGCCAGGATTTAATTTAATTAAATCACGATAAGAAATGCCAGCTAATTTGGCAGCATGGTCAAGATCAATTTGACTGCCGATATTCACTTCTTCAAAATAAGGTACATGAGGAATGTCTGGTAATTGAATGTGATATCGATGAGGATTTTGGATAATCTCGGCCAGTGCCAGTAAACGAGGAACATACGCTTTGGTCTCGGTCGGAACGGGTAGTGACCAGAAATTAATGCCCTTGATGCGTTGGTCACTATTTTTAATGATGCGAGCCATGGTACCTTCACCTGAATCATAAGCGGCAAAAGCTAAGATCCAATTACCTTCAAAAAAGTTGTGTAAATACAACAAATAACTCAATGCGGCATTTGTAGAAGGTCCAATGCTTCGCCTGCCATCGTACCACCAATCTTGTTTTAACCCTAAATCGGTTCCAGTTCCTGGCATCAACTGCCAAAGTCCTGCAGCACCTGCGCCAGAGTATGCAAATGGATCGTAAGCGCTTTCAATCATCGGAATTAAAGCAACTTCGCCAGGCATGTTTCGTTTTCTGATTTCAGTTAAAATATGGTAAATATATGGTTCAGAACGCGCCAACTGTTGAATGTAACTCGGGTGGCTGATTAACCAGCGCACCTGGTTTTGCACTTCGGGTTGTGTGACTTCATGATTGAGAGCAAATTGATGACGCATCACATCCCATATATTTTGAGATGAATATGCATTGGAATATGGCCCAGCTAGTGCGCAAAAAAACAATAATAAATAAAAGGTAAAAAGACCTGGTTTAAAATTCAATATATCGACCGATAGAAAAAAAGAATACCAGTGTACTAAATAATCCCCATGATGGTCTATACTTTGTTATGTGTTTGCTTTGTACACGACAAAAAATAAAAGGCTAGAAATTTGTCGTCCCCGCGCAGGCGGGGATCTATGCTGGTAGCTGCATTATGCCACACAAAAAATAGATTCCCGCCTTCGCGGGAAAGACAGTATCATTTTTGTCGTGTACAAAGGTGTGTTTGAACAATGAACTGATGCATAGCAAGAATGGAATAGCGAAAGGGGGAAAAAATGGCGCATAAATCCAGCAAAGTTTTCAATCTGCAAGATATTCAACACCAAGCGCGTGAATCAATCATGCAGGGCGCGGTAACTACCGATTATGGTTTGGATGTTGCTGAGGCATGTAAACATTTGAATGTTGCGTTGGCTACTGAAATTATGTGTGTGTTAAGATATCGACATCATCAAATCATTGCCAAAGGAATCGATTGCCCACAAGTAGCAGCTGAATTCAAAGAGCATGCTCATGATGAGGAACATCACATGATGCTGATTGCCGAGCGGATTAATCAATTAGGCGGCAACCCAGATTTCAACCCTGCTACGATTAATGAAAGAACAACCACCGGTTATCATGGCGGCGGGGATATTCATGAATTAATTAAAGACAACCTTATTGAAGAACGGGTTGCAATTATGATCTATCGCAAATTAATTGAATGGTTTGGCTCATCAGATCCGACCACCCGACGCATGTTAGAAAAGATTTTAAAAGACGAAGAAGATCATGCGGATGATTTGTCTGATCTGTTGGCCTAAAGCGGGTATTGTTTTTGGGCTCATCGAAGGATCCCAATAACATGAAAAATGAATTTTTTTAAACATTTTATGCTGCATGGTAACCTATAATCACTTGCTTTGTTGCTTTGTTGCTTTGTTGCTTTGTATTTGTCTATGCCAGGTAAAATAGGGATTTGTTATTGGCTTGTCCTCATATTGATACGGTGGTGCCGCACAGTATGTAGATAATGGTTGTTTTAGCTTTTCAACCATCTTGACGCTTTGAGCAACGTGTTGAACAATTATCTTGTTCGTTTTAATGAAAGTATCACTTGATCAAATAACTTGATTGGCCCGGATTAAATATTTTTTTAAAGACATCGCAGGCTGCTTTTAATTCGGCTTTGAGCGAAAAGGGCGGATTGATGATCCACAATCCGCATCCATGCATGCCGGGTTGTGGTTTTTGAGTGAGATAAAACTCAACTTGCAGTTGATTTGTTGCTTCAATGGCAGTTAAACCTCTCATCAATTGCCCGTGTAGCTTTTTGTCAATTAATGGATACCATAAGCAAAATATACCGTTAGAAAAATGCCGGTAAGCTTTTTGAATGGATTCTGCAATCGTTCGATACTCTGATTTTAATTCATATGATGGATCAATCATCACGAAGCCTCGGTGTTCAGGCGGTGGTAATTGAGCCGCCAATTGCTCAATACCATCTCTGGGACTACAAAAAACGCGTTTACCTTGGTGCGGTAAAGTCTCAAGATGCTCAAATTCACCAGGATGTAATTCACAAAAAAATAGTCGATCACAGCTTCGAAGCACATTGATTGCAAATGCCGGCGAACCAGGATAATAACGCAAAGATGCTGGTTGATTATAGTGCTCAATTATCTGAATATACCTTGAAAAAATAGGTGGCAATTCATGACGGATGGCCCAAAGTAATTCAATGCCTGAAGCGGCCTCACCTGTTTTGGTGGCATGCTTGTCGTGAATGTCATAAAGACCACGCCCTGCATGTGTTTCTAAATAAAACAAAGGCTTGTCTTTTATAATCATGTATTCAAGCATGTGGGTTAACAAAGCATGTTTGATTACATCGGCAAAACACCCGGCGTGGTAGGCGTGTTGATAGCTGAGCATGGTGGTCTCTCATGAAATTTTTTAGAGTTTGTAGGCGCGCGCAGTATATCTTATTTTTCAATTATTCGCACTTCAACCCCGACGTGCTCATTATTTCTAAAAAATAATCTATACTTAAGTCAGATGGTTTTTTTGATGAAGTGCGGCACTAATAAACAGGCAAACGAAATCAGGAGCTGATCATGGGCTTGCATATTGAATTTGATGAGAACAGTCAACAAGTTGATTACAGTTTTGAAAATGAAGATTATGATATTGATATATCCGAACATCAAAAAGATGTTCGACGTAAACTCGAAGAACGGATGGAACGAAAGCGTTTGAAGAACGAATTAGAGGATTATGAAGGTGAATTGGATGACGACTTTGATTGGGAAATCGTTGATAAATAATGATAATCTTGATCAAACATATTAATTCCTGTACAATGAGACCCTTTGTTTATAGCAGGAATAGAAAATGAATGATCCAACGGAAAAAAAACATAGTAATCAATCAGCTGACCGGGCAGGTGAAAATCCTAGTTGGGCGAATAATGACCAAGAGTTAGTTTCAAGAAAGACTACACCTAGTGATTTGAGTAAAGGCCCTACACCATCAGTTTCTATTTCTACAAAACAGTCTTCCTTTTTTCACGGCTTAGATACGGTAAAAAGAAAATCCTACAATTTTATTAAAAACAATGCATGGGAGCTTGCTGCTGGCACGATCTTGGCGGTTGGTATTATTTTACTCTGCTGTAGTGGTGGCAGCCCAGCTGCGGCTATTGTCGGTTTGCTGTTTGTTTTAGGAAGTTTTGGCGCATTGGTGATTGGCCGTTCTTGCTGCGCTTCATCAACTGGTTGCGGAATGTAATTAGTTAAGCAATACCATTCAGGTAGAATGGGTATATATAGACATCGTGTTTTCTAATAACATGGCGATCGTCATCGGGCCAACGCCACCTGGCACTGGTGTTATCCACGCTACTTGATGTTTTGCTTGGTGAAAATCAAGATCGCCACACACGGTGTTGTCGTGTAAACGGTGCATGCCGATATCAATTATAATTTGTTCTTTATTTAACCAGTCAATATCAACGATGTGACGGACACCCGTTGCACTGACGATGATATCAGCCGTTCTAACATAAGACTCCAGTTGGCTTGTCTGTTTGTGACAAACAGTCACCGTTGCTTTCGCCAGTAAAAACTCAAGCGACATCGGCCGGCCAACAATATTAGAAGCCCCGATAACAACGACATTTTTTCCTTCAACTGCCAATTGATAATGCGCCAGCAATCTAATGACTCCATAAGGTGTGCAGGGCCTTAAGGTTGGATTGCCTTGCGCAAGTCTTCCAAAATTATAAGGATGAAAACCATCAACATCCTTATGCGGACTGATATGTTCAATTACTGTATTTTTGTCAATGTGTGCAGGCAAGGGGAGCTGGACTAAAATTCCATCGACTTCATGATCATGATTGAGTTTATCGATGAGAAACAACAGCTCTTTTTCGGTTGTATGGACAGGGAGATTGTGGGCGAACGACTGAAAGCCAACCTCAAGACATGCCCGACGTTTTGCATTCACATAAATGGTTGAGGCGTGATCCTCCCCTAACAAGATGACAGCAAGTCCGGGGGGGCGGCAATTCTTACGGATTGACGCCTCAACTTGTTGTTGAATTTTTTGTTTAATGGCCGTTGCGACAGGCTTACCGTTGATGATTGATGCGGTCATATCGCTACCCAGATGTTGATTTTCTGTATCTACTCAGAAACATGATATTTATTAGAGGCTTGACCTTTGTACACGACAAAAATGATACTGTCTTTCCCGCGCAGGCGGGAATCTATTTTTTGTGTGGCATAATGCAGCTACCAGCATAGATCCCCGCCTTCGCGGGGACGACAAATTTCTAGCCTTTTATTTTTTGTCGTGTACAAAGAGGCTTGACAACGGAGTATAGACAAAACAGTGGTAATTGTATACATTGGGCATTTTAGTGGGATTTACTTATGCGTGTTGCCCTGATAGTTGAATATGATGGCAGCCAATATCACGGTTGGCAAGCGCAGACTGGATTGCGGACTGTTCAAGCCACCCTTGAGCACGCATTGAGTCAGATTGCCAATCATGAGGTCAGCATTGTTTGTGCTGGCAGAACGGATACGGGGGTGCATGCCACTCATCAAGTTATTCATTTTGAGTCGGATAATACACGCAGTATTCGATCGTGGGTTTATGGTGTTAATTCTTTTTTACCCAAAGACATGTGTGTTCGCTTCGGTAAAGAGGTGCCAGACAACTTTCATGCTCGTTATTCAGCAACCGCAAGGCAATACCGTTACATCATTCAAAATACATCCATAAGACCGGTTTTGATGCGGGTAAATGTAACATGGCAATACCGACAATTAGATGCGCAGTTGATGCATGATGCTGCTCAATACCTCGTTGGTGAGCACGATTTCACTTCTTTTCGTTCCGTTGAATGTCAATCAAAAACACCGATGCGGCGAATCATGAGTCTCAATGTCAGGCGTTTTCATGACTATATCGCAATCGATGTGCATGGTAATGCTTTTTTGCACCACATGGTCAGAAATATCGCTGGTGTTTTGATGGCAGTTGGCTCAGAGCGCAAACCCGTAGAGTGGGTTCAAGATGTTTTGATAGCAAAAGATCGAAAACAGGGGGCTGAAACCGCCCCGGCATCGGGTTTGTATCTAATTGGTGTGACCTACCCAGAGGAATTTGGTATACTCCGGAGCGCTTCTGAACCTATTTTCTGGATCTAAATCATGATGACTGAAATCAAAAAAAAACCAATTGATGCGCCTAAACCTTTAAATTTTATTGAGCAAATCATCACCCAGGATTTAGCCAATGGCAAATATCAAACACCGATTACGCGTTTTCCACCAGAGCCAAATGGATATTTGCATATCGGTCATGCCAAATCAATCTGTCTTAATTTTGGATTGGCTATTGACTATGCGGGCCGTTGTTATCTTCGTTTTGATGATACCAACCCATTGAAAGAAGAAGAAGAATTTGTTCAGGCTATTCGCGAAGATGTGCAATGGCTCGGGTTTAACTGGTGTGATGAGACTTACTCGTCTGATTACTATCAGGTTTTGTATGATTATGCGGTGCGGTTGATCGAGCAAGGCTTGGCTTATGTCGATAGCCTATCTATGGAAGAAATACGGGCATATCGCGGGACCCTACAAGAGCCTGGTCATGAAAGTCCCTATCGCAATCGCCCGATATCTGAGAGTTTATCCTTGTTTGCCCGAATGAAAGCAGGCGAGTTTGCCGATGGCTCCCATGTTTTGCGTGCACGCATTGATATGAATTCAGGCAATATCAATATGCGTGATCCGGTCTTATATCGCATTCGACATACCAGTCATCAAAGAACCGGTGATGCGTGGTGCATCTATCCTATGTATGATTATGCCCATCCGATTTCGGATGCGTTAGAGCACATTACTCACTCCTTATGTACACTTGAATTTCAAGATCATCGGCCACTATATGACTGGTTTCTTCAGCATCTACCGGTGCCCGCTCACCCAATTCAGACTGAGTTTGCACGTTTAAATTTGTCACACACAGTCACCAGCAAGCGCAAGTTACGTGAGTTGGTAGAAAATAAGTGTGTCAGCGGGTGGGATGATCCGCGTTTACCGACGATTCGAGGTATGCGAAATCGAGGCTACCCGCCTGCGGCAATTCGACAATTTTGCGCGATGATTGGTATTTCTCGCAGCGACTCGGTCATTGATATGTCGGTCTTAGAAACTTGTGTCCGGGATGAGCTCAATCAAACTGCCAAGCGCGCTTTGGCTGTCTTTGATCCTATCAAAGTGGTACTAGAAAACTATCCGGATGATCAAGTTGAACAACTAATCGCGGCTTTTTATCCACAAGATCCCAATTCTCCCACGCGCATTTTGCCTTTTTCTAAAGAGTTGTACATTGAACGGCAAGATTTTATGGAAAACCCACCTAAAAAATATTTTAGGCTGTCACCTGGCAATGAGGTTCGTTTGCGTCATGCTTATGTGATCCGTTGTCATGAGGTGATTCGTGACCAATCTGGCGAGGTCGTTGAATTACGTTGTACCTATGATGAAGCGACATTAGGAAAATCCCCCGCAGATAGAAAAGTGAAAGGGGTGATTCACTGGGTATCCGTCGCACAAGCGCATAGAGCCAGCGCATATCAATTTGATCGTTTATTTCATGATCCAAACCCGGGTCGTGAAGAGAATTTTATGCGGTTTTTAAATCAAAACTCATTGCAGATTGTCCAAATTTATTGTGAACCAGCGATGGCTAAGCAACCGATAAATGAAGTTTTTCAATTTGAGCGTTTAGGTTATTATCGAATTCACGCAGTTGATCCGCACGGTGATGTCGCCCAATTTTATCGAGTTGTGGATTTGAAAGACACTTGGGGTACCCAAGCAGGGGTTACTTTAGCATGTTAAGTTTGTATAATTCTTTAACCCGCAGTAAAGAGCCTTTCAAGCCATTGCAATCAGGTAAAATAGGACTCTATGTATGTGGTATCACCGTATATGATCGATGTCATCTTGGGCATGCGCGTTCCATGGTTTGTTTCGATGTGATCGTCAGATTTTTGAGACATGCCGGGTATGAGGTGATGTATGTGCGCAATATCACCGATATTGACGATAAAATAATCGCCCGGGCTAATGAACGTGCTATTTCGATTCAAACACTGACCGAAGCATATATTGAGGCAATGCATGAAGATGAGCGGGCATTGCGCATTACCCCGCCTGATGCTGAGCCACGCGCCAGCGAGCATCTTCCCCATATCATTGAGTTGATCAAACGTTTAATCGCATCTGGTCATGCTTATGTGAGTGGCAATGGTGATGTGTGTTATGAGGTGTCTCGTTTTCAGGATTATGGTAAGTTGTCACAGAAAGACCTCGATGGCTTGATGGCTGGTGCTCGGGTAGAAGTGGTCAAGGAAAAACGCTCTCCATTGGACTTTGTCTTATGGAAAAAGGCCAAAGCTGGCGAGCCTTGTTGGATATCACCTTGGGGGGAAGGACGACCAGGCTGGCATATTGAGTGTTCAGCAATGGCGATGAATCAATTAGGAGAGCATTTTGATATTCATGGCGGAGGACAGGATTTACAATTTCCTCACCATGAAAATGAAATTGCCCAAAGTGAAGCGGCAACCTGCAAACCATATGCAAATTATTGGTTGCACGTGGGGATGCTGCAAGTAAATCATGAAAAAATGTCGAAATCAACGGGAAATTTTTATACCATTGAAGATGTTTTAGAAATATATCATCCGGAAGTGGTGCGTTATTTCTTGTTAAGTAACCATTATCGAAGCCCCTTAAATTATTCAAAGGAAACGATACAAAATGCTGGTAAAGCTTTGATGCGTCTTTATCAGTCTTTGAAGGATCTCGATACCAGTCATAAAGACTATCTGGCAAACTGGGTCGATCAGTTTAATGAAGCCATGGAGGATGATTTCAATACCCCGATTGCGTTGTCGGTTTTATTTCAGTTAAGCCATGAGGTGAATAAAACCAAATCTGCACACTTGGCAGCCACATTGAAATATCTTGGTGGTATTATGGGCATCTTGCAGGAGGTACCCGATACCTTTTTACAAGCAGGCATGACAGTTCAACCAGAGGGTACTGACGCAATTGAAACGCTCATCGCTGAGCGAGAGCGCGCTCGAGCTGAGCGAAACTGGGATCGTGCAGATGAAATTCGCCGAGCCTTGATGGAGCAAGGGATTGAACTCGAGGATGCCGCTCATGGGACAACTTGGCGGCGAGTGATTTAGGGTGTTTGTGGGCCTTGACTGCCTTTCCGACCAAGCTCTTTGTTGGGCCAAGGCTCCTAACCTACTCAAAGCACGTAGGCGGTGCTAAGGCCCAACCTTTTTGGACGGAACGGCGTCAAAGCCTGTTTGTGCCAGTCTAAGAACCTCGCTTCCTGACAATTTATCTTGTGTGCTAATAGGCTTTAAGAGAGAACTAAATGGTCATCTACCAAATCGTCATTTTATTGTTTACACTCGTTATTCAGCAGTTCGCTTATGCATCCCCACCCTTAAATGAATCAACTTTTCTTATTATTTCGGATGTTCATCTAGATCCGGTTACCAGTCATGAGATGGAATTTAGCCCAGCTGGTCGTAATCACCTCAATGATTTGCAGAAAACCATGTTTGAAGTACTCATCGCCAAGATTGCGAGTGACATCAAACAAGGTTTAATTCCTAGACCAAAATTTATGATTTATTTGGGTGATATTGTGGGACATAATCGATCGACCAGTGAATTCGCGACGGTCTCCGAGAGTCTTTTTTTTAATTACATCGTTCAGCAGTTCCCAGATACTCCGATTTTGTACACGTTCGGCAACAATGACTCTGTTCAACAAAACTATGGTTCATTTAGCTCTGTTGCTAAAAATAATGGCATAATTACCCCGTTGACAATTGCCTTTGATACCCATCGTTGGGGCCATGATTTTCTGTCAACCGGTGTCGTCTGCCAGTTTTCGTCTAATAGATTCCCTTGTATCATCGACGAAAACACAGAGGATGGTTATTATTCCGCTTATCTTGAATCAGGTTTAAGGCTGATTACCCTTAATTCTATTATGTTTTCACGCATCACGGCAGATGGGACGAACGAAAATGTTGCGACACAGTTGACCTGGTTAAACCGACAACTCGATGAGGCCAGATATCGCCATGAGTCGGTATTATTGACCATGCATATCCCGCCAGGCGCGAATGTTTATAATGGTGTTCAGTTTTGGTCTTCGACGACAACGGCCGCCTTTTTAAAGTTAGTCGATGCTTACCAAGGACAAATTATCGGTATTTTAACAGGACACACGCATACAGATGAAATTACCGTCATTCAAGATGCATCTCATAAAAACTTGATGGGTATTTTTTCGATCCCAGCCTTATCCACCTCGCACGGTAATTCGCCGTCTTTTAGGGTGTTTTCATATTCAAGAGACAACGCAGCATGGCGGTTAACCAATTATGAATCGTATTATTTCACCAAGCATGATGATGTCGTGCAAATTAGTAAATTGTATGATTTTAAAAATTATTACTGTAACAGTCAGCAAAATAATATGTTAAGTTGTCTGAGTAATTTGACCATTGATAAGATGGAACGTTTTTATCTTTCTGGCAATGAAAAATTTCAAGACAAAATCGCTCATCCTGAGGCGCTTATTTTAACTATTACCGATAAGTAACCAACCAATATAGGAGGCAATTGACCATACAATCAGGGCGGATATCTTGTTAATGATTTGTAACCATCGACCTGTTGTGTCGAGTCTATGTAAAAAATGCCCCATAACAGATAAACCAAAAAACCAAAAAACAGACACAAGGACACATGCCCCGGTAAACATCATCTTTTCCTGACCGGCAAAATGCAAAGAGCTTGTTCCAATTACGCCAATCGTGTCCAATAGCGCGTGAGGATTTAATAAAGAAACCGAAGCAGAAAAAACAATTTGTTTTCTTGCGGGCAGAGGCTTTTTTCCTTCTAGCAAATGATTCGGTTTGTTATGCCAAGTGACCCAACCCATATATAACAAAAAAAACAAACCCAAGAGCAATACACTGGTTTTTAACCAGGGTATTGTAAAAATCACAACGGAAATACCCAAGACAGCGAAAATAATTAAAATAGTGTCACAGATGATGGCTGTTAGCACACTGGGCATGGCGTGTAAAAAATGCTTTTGATTGGCGCCCTGATTGAAAATAAAAATATTCTGTATACCCAATGGCACGATAAGCCCAAGCGCTAAAAGCATGCCATATATAAATGCATGAATCATATTAAAATCTCCCTAGATCACAAAGCCAAACCAACCCGACTTTTATTTATTCACCATGACCCTAAAGTAAAAATATTATGGATGAAAGCGAAGAAACATACAATATTGCCATACAACAATGAGTAAATGAGCACCGAAGAAATGTTTATAACGCCGCAATCATGCAAAAGGCGCAGGTTATGCAAGAGGTCTATTGATCATTCAACTTTTGAAAACATAGGCCGCGAGACGCAGCGGTGGTTACTTTTATCATTAAATTAGGATATCCTTGATCCACGAACAGGATGCACGGGGGTTACTGATGATTAAGGCTAAAGGTTACGCAGGTTTTGATGAAAATTCTCCATTGGAGTATTATGAGTTTGATAGACGGGCAGTAGCTCAGGATGATGTTCTTATCAAAATTCAATACTGCGGAATTTGTCATTCTGATATTCATTCTGTTCGCAATGAATGGGGTGGTGCGGTTTATCCAATAGTACCTGGCCATGAAATTGTTGGTGTTGTTGCGGAAGTTGGAGCCAGGGTGACACGCTACAAGACCGGTGATCTTGTAGGCGTAGGTTGTATGGTCGGTTCTTGTGGCGATTGCAGCGCTTGCCATGATGATTTTGAACAATTATGTAGCAAAGGAGCTATCTTCACTTATAACAGTGTTGATAGAGATCACAGTATCACGAAAGGTGGTTATTCAGATCATATTGTTGTTGATCAAAAATTTGTTTTGAAAATTCCCCCAAATTTAAATCCAGCGGCGGTTGCCCCTTTGCTATGCGCTGGCATTACGACATACTCTCCACTCAAACATTGGAATATTGGACCACAGGATACCGTTGGTGTCGTTGGTTTAGGAGGGTTAGGTCACATGGCTGTTAAAATTGCCCATGCCATGGGGGCCAATGTGGTTTTATTTACTCGAACTGAAGAAAAAGAGGCGGATGCAATCCGATTAGGCGCAGATGAAGTAATCTTGACGAAAAATCCTCGTAGTTTGGATAAGCATAAAGGACGGTTCGATTTTATTATAGACACTGTATCAGCTCAACATAATCTTGATATGTATATGAGTTTATTAAAACAAGACAAGACACTGTGTTTGCTTGGTGTATCTCCGAAACCGCTTTCAATTGGCCCATTTAGTGTGATTCAAGGACGAAAAAAATTATCCGGTTCACTTATTGGCGGCATCGCTGAGACCCAAGAGATGTTAGATTTTTGTGGAAAACATCAGATAGTTGCGGATATCGAGATGATACCGATGAGTTATATTAATCAAGCGTATGAACGGGTATTAACCAGCGATGTGAAATATCGTTTTGTTATTGATATGGGGCTTTAGCAATAGTCTCAATTGATGTGGTTATTATCGGTGCGGGTGCGGCCGGATTAATGTGTGCGATAGAGGCAGGTGCCAGGTGCCGGAGCGTCGTTATTCTTGAAAAAAGCAATAAAGTTGGTAAAAAAATTCTCATGTCAGGGGGTGGGCGGTGTAATTTTACGAATACTTTCACGACCCATGAACATTATATTTCCAGAAATCCTCATTTCTGTAAGTCAGCGCTATCTCGTTATACTCCCTGGTCATTTATTAGCATGGTAGAGCGCCATAGAATCCCATATTTTGAAAAAACACCCGGTCAATTGTTTTGCGAAAACAAATCTAGCGACATAGTGAATATGTTGGTTTCAGCATGCCAGCAACAGGCAGTAAACATCCAACTGAATCAAACGATTCACTCTGTCGAAAAAGTCGGTGAATCTTTTCTCATTAGAACGGATCATGCATTCTATCAGTGTGAATCGCTGGTGGTAGCCACAGGGGGGTTATCAATCCCGACCTTAGGTTCGAGCCCGTTTGGTTATCAAATTGCGGCTCAGTTTGGTTTGTCTGTTTTCCCCACACGCGCCGGTCTAGTGCCATTTACATTGAATCCTGAAGATAAACAGAGGTTTGAAGGATTATCTGGGATTTCAGTTGATAGTTTGGTCAGCTGCAATGGACAATCATTTCAAGAAAATCTCTTGTTTACTCATCGAGGGTTAAGTGGGCCGGCCATATTACAAATTTCATCATATTGGCAATCTGGTGATGAGGTTTTTATTCAATTATTGCCGAAGATTGATTTATATCGCGAACTCGTAGATGCGCGGAATAAGGTTCGGGACAGTGCTTTGAAAACGATTTTGGGGAATTATATTGCGAAACGTGCATTAGGGGTTTTTATAGAGCCTGAACTATTGGATAAACCATTAAAACAGTTGAATGAAAAGCAATTATTGTTTATCGCGGACGCTTTTCAAAAATGGGTCATCAAACCGAATGGCACTGAAGGATACCGCACAGCAGAAGTAACGCTGGGAGGCGTTGACTGTCATGAAGTATCCTCACAATCATTTGAAGCCCAAAAAGTACCGGGTTTATTTTTTATTGGCGAAGTATTGGATGTCACGGGTTGGCTCGGTGGATATAATTTTCAATGGGCGTGGTCATCTGGATGGGCTGCCGGACAATTTGTTTGAAAAATAACTTCAATAATCCCCATAACTGGACTCAGCCCATTTTTTAATTAATTAGACTGTATTTTATTGTATGTTGCGCAATCATATATTCTTCGTTAGTCGGGATAACACTGACACATATTTTGCTCGTTTCTTTGCTGATAATGGATGCATGGCTGTTATTCGCATTTTCATTTAAAACAACACCTAACCACGCCAAGCGGTCACATATTTTTTTTCTCACAACTGATGAGTGCTCACCTATGCCTGCAGTAAAAATAATTGCATCGCATCCTTGTAGAATGCCACAGAGCGCAGCCAACTCTTTTGCCGCGATAAAGCAAAACAAATCTACTGCGGCGATAGCATTTGGATCCGCGCTGGATTGAAGCTCGCGCATATCGCTGCTGATACCAGATACCCCTAATAAACCAGATTCTTGATAAAGCATGGTGCTGACTTGATTAAGCGACCATTTTTTTTCTTGCAGTAAGTATAAAATAACGCCAGGATCGATTGTTCCAGATCGTGTTCCCATCATTAATCCATCCAGCGCTGTAAATCCCATCGAGGTAGCGACACATTTGTGTTGGTGTATGGCGCACATGCTCGCACCACTTCCCAAATGAGCTACTATCACCCGTTTATTTCCGACATCACCAATGTGTTGATTGATGACTGAGGCAATGTACTCATATGAAAGACCGTGAAACCCATAACGATGCAAACCTTCGTCTGTTAACTTTTGTGGGATTGCAAATAATGTTGCCAATTTTTCTTGTGTTTGATGAAATGTCGTGTCGAAGCAGGCTACTTGTGATATGGCCGGGTAGATGTTTTTTATTATTTTGATGGCTTCAAGACTTTCTGGCTCGTGATAGGGAGCCAGGGGAATTAAATCGGCTATTTTATTGATGACCTCGTCGGTTATCAATGTGGGCTGAAGAAAATACTTGCCGCCATGAACGATACGATGGCCGACTGCTATTAATTTCATGTCTTGTAAATGTTCAAACCAACTAAAGAACGCACGCAACCCTTGTTGTGTTCCCTTGAGTGGAATGGCTTGTTTTAGTATGTGTTGATGTGTGTCATTGGATATGGTTAAAAAAGGGGATTCTGAAATGCTCTCAATTTCACCGTGATACAGTAGCTTTAAGGTTTTCCGAGCGGCATAAATAGAGAACTTTATGCTAGAGGAACCCGAGTTAATAACCAATATGACATCAGTCATGCAATTTTTCCTTGTTACGTACATATACCAACGCCATGGCACATGATGCGGTCCGAGACATATCATCACTTCCGCGGCTTGTTAAAATAATGGGGACTCTGGCACCCATCACCAGGCCGGCTGCTTCCATTCCAGACATATAGGTCATTTCTTTATAGAGCATATTGCCCGCTTCGATATCAGGCACAATAATGATGTCAGCGAAACCAGCGACATCAGATATAATTCCTTTTTCACGAGCCGATTCTATTGAAATGGCGTTATCAAAAGCGAGTGGACCATCAACAACAGCACCGGTTATCTCCCCGCGTTCTGCCATTTTACTGAGGGCCGCTGCATCGAGTGTGGATGGCATTTTTTCCGTGACTGTTTCAACAGCACAAACAATGGCAACCTTAGGCGTTCCAAAACCTAAAATTCGAAACAAATCAATCGCATTTTGCGTGATATCTTTTTTTTCCTGTAAATTTGGTCGAATATTCAGTGCTGCATCAGAGATAAATAACGGTTTGAAATATTCAGGGGGTTCGACATACAAGACATGGCTCATCCTGCGCCCTGTGAGTAAACCAGTCTCTTTATTAACAACCGGCGCCATCAGCTCATCCGTGTGGATTTTTCCTTTCATTAATGCATCCACTTTACCTTCTCGTACAAGTTGTACAGCAACCTCGGCAGATTCATTGCTATGCTTGGTTGAAATGAGTTGAAAGGAGGATATATCAAGATTGGCATCCTTTGCTGCGGCCAGAATTTTATCCTTTGGACCGACCAGGATGGGGATAATAATTTTTTCTTTTGCAGCGTCAATGGCGCCTTGCAATGACAGTTTGTCGACTGGATGAACAATGGCTGTCTTAAGTGGCGTTAAATTTTTGGTTAGTAAAATTAATTTATTATACCATTCGCCTGTTTTCTTTTTAATCGTCACCTTCGGCAATACAATTTTTTTTCGTTTTACTTTGACTGTTGGTGCAATAACCGTGGCAACGCCACTGATAACAATTTTATTATTTTGATTTATACACGTGCAAGCTAAATTGACAATATGTTTTTCAGGTTTTTTATCAGTCACCGTTACGGTAACGGTGATTGTGTCTCCTGGTACAACAGGGGCTGTAAATTTTAGCGTTTGATCCAAATAAATTGTACCGGGCCCTGGAAGCTCTGTGCCCAGTGCGGCTGATATCAGTGATGCACCCCACATTCCCTGTGCAATAATTTTGTGAAACATATCATCTTTTGCATAGTCAGGATCCACGTGAGCAGGATTCACATCTCCGGACATGATAGAGAAAAGCTTGATGTCTTTTGGGGTTAATGTGCGCTTGATGCTGGCTGCGTCTCCAAGCTTCAGTTCATCAAACGTTTTATTTTCTATAAAAGCCATCATATTACCCCATTATTGAGTACCCAAAGTAAACATAATACATGCGACCTGTCAAAAAGTATCATTAAAAAGAAATCCTGCCAATTGGGCTCTACCCCAAATGTAGGGGTACTTTAATCAGATTATAGTAGGGCGTGTTGACAATTCAGATCTCGACGTCCCGCGAACAAGTCGCGGGACAATGGCATCAGAAAATGAATTGTCAACAGACCCTAATCTAACTTTTTGATTCCGCAATCAAAAGATGATTAAAGTGCCGAAGAAAGATAATATCCTAAATTTTCCTGGCTACTCAATAGTCAATGTGACAGGAAACATTAAGGTGCCCCTGGATTTGGGGAAGAGCCTAAACCCGAACCGTGACCGTAAGGGAGCGGAAATTTGCTCATAAAACCCGAACCGTGACCGTAAGGGAGCGGAAATTTGCGTGAAGTGCCCTGATTTAGGGAATAGCCGTTAGTACTATCTGCTTGAGAAAGTGCCCCCGCAAATGGGAAAAAGCCGAGTTTTCCGCTCCCTTACGGTCACGGTTCGGATTTTATGATCAGATTAGTGCAGAAGGGCCGCATATGGTGCGCCCGGAAGGATTCGAACCTCCGACCTTTTGGTTCGTAGCCAAATACTCTATCCAACTGAGCTACGGGCGCATAAGTGATATGGCGGAGAAAGAGGGATTCGAACCCTCGATGGGATTTTGTCCCATACTCCCTTAGCAGGGGAGCGCCTTCGACCACTCGGCCATCTCTCCATCCACCGGAGCGAAAGTATAACAGTTATTCTTTCCTCGTCAACTGATATTCATGCAACCGGCTTTTAACTAAAACGGCACTTGAAACTAATTTGTTACTTAATAAGCAGTCTTAGCGTGCTCTAGGATGATAGACTACGTTTACCTGATATGTCATAGCGGGAGCTCCTGACCGACATACTGAAAGACTGGCATCTTGAATCATTGTATCGTATGCTGTTTTGTTATGGAGTCAGGTTTCTGGAGGAATCATGAAACATCAATCTAATTTAGATGGGAAGCCGGTATATATTGTCGATGGCTGCCGGACCCCATTCTTAAAAGCCAAAAATGTGGGGCCGTTTAGTGCCTCTGATTTGGCGGTGGCTGCCGGTAATGTCTTATTGAAACGACAACCATTTTTACCCACTGACTTAGATGAGGTAATAATAGGTTGTGTCATGGCAGGGCCAGATGAAATCAATATTGCACGGGTCATCGCTTTGCGCTTGGGTTGTGGCTTTGAAGTGCCGGCTTATACGGTGATGCGCAATTGCGCTTCTGGTATGCAAGCGCTTGATAATGCAGCCATGCAGATCGCGAGCGGCCGGAGCCATTTGGTGTTGGCGGGTGGCACAGAGGCAATGAGTCATGCCCCGATTATGTTAAATGAAAAAATGGTTGATTGGATGTCTGGCTGGTTTGCTGCTAAATCAATTCCACAACGCCTCCGATTATTAACCAAATTACGCCCCGCATTTTTTGCCCCTGTCATTGCTTTACTTAGAGGATTGACTGATCCGATTGTGGGTCTCAATATGGGACAAACAGCAGAAAAAGTGGCTTATCGTTTCGGTCTGACTCGACAACAAATGGATGAGTTTGCCAATCAAAGTCATCTGCGTTTAGCGGCAGCTTACTCAGCTGGACTTATGGATGAAGTTGTCCCGATTATTGATCATGCTGGTCGAGTCTACTTGGCAGATAATGGATATCGATCTGATTCCACTACAGATGGTTTGGCAAAACTAAAACCGTATTTTGATAAAAAATATGGTTTGGTTACGGCCGGAAATAGTTCACAAATTACTGATGGTGCTTGCTTGTTGCTTTTAGCCAGCGCAGAAGCAGTAAAAAAATATCATTTGCCTGTGCTGGGGCAAATTGTTGATTCACAATGGGGTGCATTGGATCCAGCCGAAATGGGACTCGGCCCTGTTTATGCCGCTACCCCTATTTTGCAGCGCCAACAATTAAAAACAGATGATATCGATTTGTGGGAAATAAATGAAGCATTTGCCGCGCAAGTACTGGGATGTCTTGCTGCCTGGGATGATAAAGTGTTTTGTCAAACCCAATTGGGATTAAAACAAGCCATGGGGGCGCCGCCATTGTCGCGAGTCAATATTGATGGCGGAGCCATTGCAGCGGGACATCCGATAGGGGCGAGCGGTGCGAGGATCGTATTACACTTGCTGAATGAATTACGTCAAAAAAATGGCACACGTGGTATCGCCTCTATTTGTATTGGTGGGGGACAAGGCGGTGCAATGTATTTGGAGCGATTGACAGGGGTGGCAGCAAAATGAGTCATTATAAACATTGGGAAGTGAAAGTAGACGCTGAACAAATCGTCTGGTTGGGTTTTGGTCGAGAGAATGCCTCAGTCAATACGATTGGTAGTCATGTCCTAGATGAGTTAAATAGTATTTTGCAAGATATTGCGGGACTGGTCACCGCAAAAGGACTGATCCTCTATTCTCTGAAGGATAAAGGATTCATTGCCGGTGCAGATATTCATGAGTTTGCTCATTTTAATGACCCGAAGCAAGTGATTGATTTTCTAAGAAAGGGTCAAACTGTCTTCTCTAGATTAGAGTCGCTTACGATACCGACTGTCGCGCTAATTCATGGATTTTGTATGGGTGGGGGTCTTGAGTTAGCCTTGGCATGTGATTATCGTCTTGCGACTGATGACAAAGACACTCGATTGGGTTTACCTGAGGTGCTGCTCGGTATTCATCCGGGTTGGGGCGGAACTGTTCGATTACCTCGATTGATAGGTGGTTTTCAAGCATTGTCACAACTCATTTTAACCGGAGCTCCGATTGCTGCAAACAAAGCAAAGCAGCTAGGTTTACTTGATGATGTGGTGCCTATCCGTCAATTAAAACGCGCCGGTGTCTATTTTATTCAGCATAAACCACCTCGGTATAAACCGACGTTTAGTCAGTCTTTGACTAATTTTACTTGGGTTAGACGCTTGCTTGCAAAATTATTACGACGTGAAGTCGGGAAAAAATTTCCTCAAAATCACTATCCTGCCCCTTATGCGGTGATTGACCTATGGGAAAAAGAAGGGGGATTTGACGAACGTGCTTACCTGAAAGAAGCAGACTCAGTTGAACAATTAATTACACAGGGTGAAACAGCCAAAAATTTGGTTCGTGCCTATTTATTACGCGAACAAATGAAGGCTTTTGCTAAACAGGGTGCGGTTCAAGTACACCATGTTCATGTGATTGGTGCCGGTGTGATGGGAGGGGACATTGCTGCGTGGTGCGCATTACGCGGACTTCATGTGACTTTGCAAGATAAATCCTATGAACAAATTGCCCCCGCGATTGCCCGTGCCCATCGCTTGTATACTAAAAAATTGCGTAAACCGCGCTTAATTCAAGCAGTCATGGATCATTTGATCCCCGATCCGCAAGGAGATGGCGTCAAGCGTGCTGATGTGATTATTGAAGCCGTGTTTGAAAATCTAGAGGTTAAACAATCGATTGTTCAGCAGGTGGAGGATCAGGCAAAACCCGAAGCAATTATTGCAACCAATACATCAAGTATTCCTTTAGATGAAATCAATCAGGTTATGACAAACCCCCAGAGACTGGTTGGTATTCATTTCTTCAATCCAGTTGCCCAAATGGAGCTTGTTGAAGTGGTGAGCGGTTCAAAAACGTCCCAAGAAATAGCGCAACATGCTTGTGCGTTTGTCGGTCAAATTGGAAAACTACCCTTGCCAGTTAAATCGAGCCCTGGTTTTTTAATTAATCGGATTTTGATGCCATACTTGATTGAAGCGGTAAAACTACTGGAGGAGGGATACTCACCCGAAGTGATTGATGATGCAGCTAAATCGTATGGAATGATGATGGGTCCTGTTGAATTAGCGGATACGGTTGGTATGGATGTGTGTTTAGCTGTTGCGGATAATCTAACCACTCATTTAGGTGGTCAGGTTCCCGAAAAATTGCGCAGTATGGTCGAGGCAGGTAAACTCGGACGCAAAACCGGTCAAGGTTTTTACCGATATGTGCATGGTAAACCAGTCAAGCATCACTTGGGGCGTGATAAAAAACATCCCGAGCTTGCTGAACGAATGATTAAGCGGATGGTTGATGAAGCAAATGCGTGTTTACGGGAAGAGGTTGTTCAAAACGCTGATTTGCTCGATGGCGGTATGATTTTTGCGACCGGATTTGCTCCTTTTCGCGGTGGCCCGTTGCATGATGCAAAATCCATGAGCAAGCATCAGAATCACAGCGCTGCCAAGTAAATCACTTGGATAATGCCAACCTAATAGCACGCAACTGATGATAGCCAAGATATTAAGCGGAAATAAAATGATGATCAATATAGAACCGCGCATTAAGTAAAGACATAGCCAAGCCCATATAACATGAAAAGAAGGAAAGCTTATCAATCCCCCATCCATCGTGGTGGGGTTAATATGTTGATGTACTTGCATGAATTTAAGGCCAGTTGCTATTTGTGATTTGAAGAAGTACTGATTTTTAATCACGCTGGCAGGTGCGGTTGTTGGGAAAAAGTAGTAGAAAACAAAACCAATCAACGTTGTCAACAATAACAGCAGATAATATTCATCTAAGATCGCCAAGTCTGATCTCACAATCATCCATAACGGCAGAAAAGCGATTTGAAAAGCGAGGCTTTCATAAGCGATAATTAGTATTTCTTTCAATAGAGGATGGGCGCTGGTCCACCGCATTGCATCAGTTAAATTAAAATGAAACATTTTTTCAAATGCAACAATCTGGGTATCGATGGTTGAAAAAGGGGTATATTGCACCGCATTGGTGGCTAAAGCAATCACCGCCATGACCGCATAAAATACTATCACTTCTTTTGCTATTTTTGTCGGACGACTTCTTTTTCCATATTGTAAATTAAAGCCTAGACAGACCAAAATGATGGTGATGACGATCTGATGATTATTGGGAGGAAAGTAATTGATCCCGGGATAATGGTATACAAATGCGTTAACCAGTAAAGCAATTGCTGAAAGAGCAACCAACACCCCAGCCATCAGTGTTACCACACAACGTTGATTGAGGAAGATATTAAACCATACTTGCTTGATATGGGTTCGGTCAAAAATCGAAACCATGTGATCTTTGTTTAGCAAGTGTTACTCTTTTTCTTCTTGTTGCTTAATGGCGCGATATATCTCTTCTCGATGTATATTGACTGTACGTGGGGCCTCGATACCAAATTTGATATTTCCATGCTCGGGTGTTTTGAAAGTAACAATTTTAATTTTTTCACCACGAACTAAAATAGTGAGCGGTTCTTCAAATGGGAGAGATACAATATTCATAAAAACCTTATTATTTTGTAACTATTCAGCACCTTGTACGAAAACTTTTTAAAAACTCACACACATTGGGGTCTGTTGACAATTCATTTTCTGATGCCCTACGTCCCGCGACTTGTTCGCGGGATCCAGAGATCTTGCTCAATGCACGTCACTATTGCACAGAGATAGATCCAGCTGGATCCCGCGAACAAGTCGCGGGACGTCGAGATGTGAATTGCCAAAACCCCCTGGTTTGTGTCGGGTTTTTTTATGAAAATTTTAGTTCAATATGCACTCAATTCCGACATTTTCAGCGTGCCAAAAATTGTGGTGATTAGATACTTTATTTTTAAGTACGTTATATCGTATTCCTGGTGTAGAATGCAAGCATTTCTAATGAATGAGGTACAACGCTGCGTATGGTATAGCCAGATAAAACATGTGTAGGTTAGGCCTCGACCGAAGGTGACAAATTGACATCAATGTGTCATGCACTTTGTCTCTTCGTTGGGCCAAAGTCCAATCTAAGGCTGTAACTGCTTTTTCTAGGAAGATACTCCAGGCCGTGTTTTTTAGGTTGAATACGCAGTAAGTTTATGTTAATATATTGAACAAAAATGTTTGTTTTAATTCACAAGGATTGGCCAATGTGCACTCAGCATGTCAAAAAGAAACAATTCAATTTTAATGCCCCAATGGTTTATGTCGTCATTATCATCCTCGCAATCATCAGTGGTCTTAGCGATATGGGTGTTTTGAAAACAGCAGGGCTCATCATTTCTGACATTTTCATTCGTATTTTTAAATGCATCAGTTTACCTATTATTGCATTATCCATTGTTGTGACCTTATCTAATTATCGTTCTGAAGGGACGATGAAAGTTGTTTGGCGTCGAACGATGTCGTATACGCTAGGGACTACGTTGGTCGCTGCGGGGGTTAGTTTTCTACTTTATAACCTTATCCAGCCTCACACGGTGGGGTTGACGAATGCAGTTTTATCGGTGTCGTCAATCGACTCACAGCCCAGTTACGTTCAATATATTGCCAAATTGATTCCATCGACTATTTTTTCCCCATTTTTGGAAAACCAGGTGATGGGTGTTTTGTTTTTGGGGATCGTGATCGGGATCGCTATTCGCTATATTCCAGAAGAGCAACCACGCCAGACCATCACTCAGTTTTTCCGAGGGGCCCATGGATTATTGATGGTGATTACGCGCTGGGTTATCGCTATCATCCCTATTGGTTTGTTTGGATTTATCACGACCACGGTTGCTGAATTGCATCACGGCGCGGACTTCAAAGGAATTGGTCAATATTTACTGGTCGTTGTTTTTGCCAATTTAGCACAGGGGTTATTGGTCTTACCTGCTTGGCTCAAGATTAAAGGGGTTCCGGTCATCCCAACAATGAAAGGCATGTTGCCAGCATTGTCTTTGGCTTTTTTCTCCAAGTCTTCAGTTGGAACACTTCCGGTGACGATGGATACAGTTGAAAAGAATTTAGGTGTTAAACCCGAAATCAGTCGTTTTGTGTTGCCATTATGCACCAGCATCAATATGAATGGATGTGCGGCTTTTATTTTTGCCACAGTTGTCTTTTTGATGCAAAACAATGGGATACATTTGTCATTGGCCTCGATGGCTTCGTGGATCGTGATTGCGACGGTTGCTGCCATTGGTAATGCTGGTGTTCCCATGGGTTGTTTTTTTCTGAGTGCCAGTCTGCTTGCCAGCATGAATGTACCCATTACGCTCATGGGAATTATTTTACCTTTTTATAGTTTAATTGATATGTTAGAAACGGCACTGAATGTCTGGTCAGATTCTTGCGTTGTGAAAGTTGTGTCTGAATCAGTGCGTGAGCGTGCTGTCTTTGATCCGGTCGATGAAAAAAACGCGGCGAAATCAAGTTGATCACCCGGTTTATGGCTTGTTGGCTTTGCCTAATAATACCTCAGCGATGGCATAATATAGATCAGCCAACCGGTCTAAATCTTCTAAAGAAACTGATTCATTGATCTGGTGGATTGTTGCATTCACCGGCCCTAACTCGATCACTTCCACACCATAAGGTTTGATAAACCGACCATCGGATGTTCCACCAGTCGTTGAAAGCTCCGGATGCTGTTTTGTCTGCTGTTGTATGACCGCCACACAAGCATCTAATAAGGGTCCCTTGTCGGTTAAAAAAGGTTCACCACTCAGGGACCAATGGATGTCAGGACTTAACTGATGTCGTTTAAAACAATTATGCACGGATTTTTTGAGACTTTCAGCTGTTTGTTCTGTTGAGTAACGAAAATTCAAATGGACGGTCATGTCGCCTGGGATGATATTATCCGCTTGGCCGCCAGCATGCACATGGGTCAATTGCAGTGAAGTGGGTGGAAAATGATCATTGCCGTTATCCCAACGGATGTTGATCAATTCATTGAGTGCGGGTGTCATCAAATGAATGGGATTTTGGGCCAAATGCGGGTAAGCCACATGGCCTTGTTTACCCTGAAAAGTTAATCGCCCATTCAGTGAGCCTCGACGCCCAACTTTAATCATATCTCCAACTCGTTGCGTGCTAGATGGTTCACCAACAATACAATAATCAGGATAAATTTGTTGAGTGAATAATTCAGACATCACATAAGGAGTGCCCCGTGCAAACTCAGAACCTTCTTCACCACTGGTAATTAAAAAACCAATTTTGCCATGGGGGGCGGGGTAAGATTTAGTAAAACGAGCAGCAGCAACTATCATCGCAGCAAGACTGCCTTTCATATCAGCGACTCCTCGCCCATATAACATACCGGATTTTTCATGCAGCTCAAAGGGAGGGGTATGCCATTTTGCCAGATCACCGATTGGGACAACATCTGTGTGACCGGCAAAAATAAGGAGTGGTTGACCTGTACCAAATTCAGCATAAAAATTAGAAACTGGCGGATTATCAAAACGTTGACAACGAAACCCGACTGTTTCTAGAAACGCTATCATGTATGACTGACAGGTTGAATCAAAAGGGGTTATTGACTCAAATTGAATTAATTCAGATAAAATATCGCGAATGGCATCTGCTTGTGTTTTCAATCTGTTCCTCGTAACAATTCATTGATGCTGATTTTTTCACGGGTTTTTTCATCAACTTGCTTCACGATGACGGCACAATATAAGTGATGGCTTTTATCCGCACTGGGTAGACTGCCAGAGACAACGACAGAGCCAGCCGGAATGACACCATAAGTGATCTCGCCAGTCATGCGATTATAAATTTTAGTGCTTTGTCCGATAAAGACCCCCATGGAAATGACAGAGTGGTGTTCAACAATAACCCCTTCGACGATCTCAGATCGGGCCCCGATGAAACAATGATCTTCGATAATGGTCGGGTTAGCTTGTAAAGGTTCTAAGATACCGCCAATGCCGACCCCACCTGATAAATGGACATTTTTACCTATTTGCGCGCAGGAGCCAACTGTTACCCAGGTATCAACCATCACGCTCTCATCTACGTAAGCACCAATATTGATAAAAGACGGCATTAAAATAGCGTTTTTACCGATATAGGCCCCACGACGGACGATGGCATGGGGAACGATGCGCACACCCAGGTTGCTAAAATCACTTGCTTGCATATGGGTAAATTTGAGGGGTAACTTGTCATAAAATTGACAATACTCAGCTTGAACGAGTTGATTTGGATATAATTTGAAAGAAAGAAGAATGGCTTTTTTTAGCCATTGATGAACAATCCATTGGTTCTCTTTTTTCTCAGCAATCCGTAATTGACCACTATCTAAACCAACCATGATGGTTTCAATTGCATCGAGTAGCTTAGCAGGTGCTTTATTGGGGCTCAACGTTTGTCTATCTTCAAAATAATGTTCAATGATGTTTTGTAGGGGCATGGGTTATTAAGAATTGAATTTAAAAGAATGAGTATACGGGTGATTGTTATAAATTCAAAGTAGCGCAGAGGCACATGATTGATTCCTTGTGTAAAATATAGCACAATATGTTAAATTTAATATCTTATTCTTATACAAGTAGGGGCATGTACATGGCTACTCCAGAGGCGATTGCGGGTGTCAAATTCGTTGGTAATTTCTTAGTACTTTTTGGTGCTGCTGCATTGGCAGTGATGGTGGCGGTTGGTTATTTTTGTCTGCTGATGATGTTGATAATAGCATTATCAGCAGCGGGTTCGCACAGTGACATTCACGGTTACGGTCACGGTCACGGTCACGGTCACGGTTATCACCATAACCATAGTGGATTATTTGATTTATTCCTTTTAACCTGGATTTTTTCTAATCCTGGCCCGCGCTATGGGTGGACAACTGGCGATGAAATTGCGTCGCTCATGCTACTTGGCATATTTTTTACTGCGATTGCAATTGGGCTGGCAATGTCCTACGGATTTCCGATGATAGCGGTGGGATTGGCTTTGGGTTGGGGTGGGGCGGTTGCAGTGATTGCTTTGGGTGCATTGATACGGGCAGTGGGTGACTCGCTACCGGAGGATCAGCCTGAAGTTCATCCCGTTGATGGGCAGCGTCCTCCTCCTCAATGTGATACAGCAACCATCGTTATATGATTTTTTTTTTTGGATCTGTTGACCATGTCCCCCGACATGGTCCGCGAATACTCAGATTTAAAAAGATGACCGGCCAACAAATTCTACTCCAATAAACGCGTTCCTAAAAGTAGTCAACGGGCGGGCAAGGCTCGGTGAGTTTTGGCGCAAGGAAGCTTTCAGAGACGAGTTGATAGAAGTATGATATGATTCAACATCTTTTTGCTATCCTGTTCACGCATGAATTTAAACATGAAGCTATCTGTGATTGCCCCAATGTATAATGAAGAAGCGGCTATTGGGGCTTTTCTTGATAAAACACTGCAGGTATTAACTCAAAACTTTCCTGATTTTGAGTTAATACTGATTGATGATGGTTCAACTGACCACACGGTTGCTCGGTGCTTAAAATATCTGAAATCCTATCCGACCATCCGAATCATCTCTTTTTCACGTAATTATGGACATGAAATTGCATCCACGGCTGGGTTTGATCATGCCACGGGTGATTATGTCATCTTAATGGACAGTGACTTGCAGCATCCGCCTGAGCTTATTCCCGAGATGGTAAAAAAAGCGAATGAAGGGTATGATGTGGTGTGCGCTTTAAGAGCCAATCGTAATCAAGAAAGCTGGTTCAAACGAACCACGGCCAAATGTTTTTATCGTTTGTCTCGAAGAATGACCGGTTTTGACCTCGATGGCAATACTGGGAATTTTCGATTGTTGACACGTAATGTTGTTGATTCGCTGAATAGAATGAAAGAAAGTAATCGGCATTTGATTATGATGTTCGCTTATGTTGGTTATAAAACCGCACATATTTCATTTCATTGCCCGCCGCGCGTTGCGGGTAAAACTAAATATAATCTCAGAAAATTAATTAGTCTCTCGTTAGATTCTATTATTGGCTTTTCATCAAAACCTTTGCGTTTGATGTCGATTTTTTCTGTTATGATCAGCATCGTCATGATGTTTTACGCGGGTTTTATTTTGATTCAAAAATTCTTTACCCATCAACAATTAGCAGATGGGATGGCTTCCATTATATTCTTAATATCTGGCCTATTTTCGGTGTTATTTTTATTTTTGGCGGTGATATCTGAGTATATAAGCCGCATTCTCATTGAGGCGAAAAATAGGCCGTTATACAATATTAAACAAGACATACAATATGAAACATTTAAAAAAATCGGCGAATAAAATTCGTTCGACTTATATTTACACTGGCTTAAGCAAGTTAACTGAATATACATTTGCGCGCTATATGATGGTGGGTGTGAGCAATAGCACCGTCTGTTTTTCAGTCATGTATCTGGGTGCTTTACTCAAACTGCATTATCTATCTTATACAGCCCTTGGTTATTTTGTGGCGATTTTTTTTAGTTTTTTTATGAACTTGCGTTTTACTTTTCGGGTTGAAGGGGATGTGCTGAAACGACTCATTATGTTTTTCTTTGTCAGCATAACGAATCTGGCCATTGTCGAGGTGATTGAATTTGTTATGATTGACAAAGGTGGTTTTAATCGAATGTTTTCGATCCTAACTGGCATGTCCTGGTATGTTGCGGCCGGCTTTTTGGTAAATAGATATTTGATTTATAAACACAAAATGTAGGGTCTGTTGATAATTCAGATTTCGTCGTCTCGCGACTTGTTCGCCGGATCCATTGCGATCTGTTTCAGGGCCATCATCTTGTATATGAAGGAAGATCTCTCGACCCCGCAAATAATTCGTCGGGCGTTCGGTTTCATATGATGAATTGTCAACAGACCCTAACTGTTACGAGGGTGATACCGCCGTTCTTATCTACGAGTGAGGCGTTACCTTCAATTCGGAGTTTTAGAGGTGATTAATGAGTAAACGAATCATTATTTGTGCCGATGATTTTGCTCAAAATGAAGCTATCTCGGAAGGCATTTTGTCAGTGGCCAGAATGAAACGAATCAATGCAATTAGTTGTTTGACTAATATGCCCGGGTGGTCAGACATGTCGACAGCATTATCTGTATTGAAAGAAACCCACTTTATTGGTTTGCACATCAATCTAACCTTTGGTCAACCGCTCAGCGCGAAATGGCGCAAACATGAAGGAGAATATTTTTCTGGATTATCAAATGTCGCAAAAAAATCCTATCTACGAAAATTAGAAAAAGATGTGGTGATGGCTGAAATCCAAGCTCAAATAGACGTTTTTACTCACAACATGCATGTCTACCCCGATTTTATTGATGGTCATCAACATATTCAGCAGTTTCCTGTCATCAGGCAAGCTGTGTTAGATATTCATAAAAAACAAATGGGCCATCTCACCAAAGAGACCGATTCAGACGATCTGGTCGCTGATGAGCATCATTCTTTCTTTCGGCATACTTACAATAGTTGGCCTGATTTTTTTTCTTTCACCGGTTTTCCAAAATGCCAATTACTTGCGATCTTGGGAGGGCGACGTTTTAAACACATGCTTATTCGTGAACAGATGCCAACCAACACAACGTTTGCAGGTGTTTATCATTTTCGACATGCCGCCAATTACCGTTCTTATTTTCAACATTTTTTGAAAAAGACACAGGATGGTGGTTTGATCATGTGTCATCCTGGACAGCAATCGAATGATCTGTTTGACCCACTTCGAGGATATCGTCATCACGAATTGAACTATTTGATGAGCGATTTGTTTTTAACAGATATTGAAGACAATGGTTTTCGATTGGCGGTTGGAGGGAGTGGTTTCAGCGCAGTTGGCTCAGATAGGGGGTGTGATGCTTTTTAATAAGTATAATCTAACCAAGCAAACCCAAATTATCTTGTTTGTGCTTTTTTTTCTGCTCGTTTCTCGTTTAATTTCCATGAATTTTGTACCGTTGAATGATTCTACTGAGTCGCGTTATGGTGAAATAGCCCGAATCATGCTGACAACCGGAGATTGGATCACACCGATGCATCAACCTGGTGTTCC
This sequence comes from Legionellales bacterium, assembly GCA_027449905.1. Lineage (GTDB taxonomy): Bacteria > Pseudomonadota > Gammaproteobacteria > Legionellales > Legionellaceae > DAIDKT01. The sequence continues at coordinate 12,575 of DAIDKT010000099.1, read as the reverse complement.
TTTTTGGGCAAAACCACCACTTTCAACGTGGTTGTCTGCCTTGTCCATGAAATTCTTTGGAATCAATGAATTAGCTGCTCGATTACCAGCTTTGATCCTGTCCGTGGCTGTTTTATGGATGGTGTGGGGTGTTGCCAAAACCCGCAACGATGATCAGTCTGCTTGGCTTAGTGTATTGATTCTTGCCAGCAGTGTGTATTTTTTGCTGGACGCAGGGACCGTGATGACCGATCCCGCGCTATTATTTTGTACTTCCTTTGCCTTAATCGCCTTTTGGCATGCTATTAATCATAACCGAGCCTGGGGCTATTTATTTTTTGTGGCATTGGGTTTAGGGCTGTTGGCAAAAGGTCCTGTCGCTTTGGTTTTAGTGGGTATGCCGATTTTTACCTGGGTACTGATGAAAAAAAAATGGCGCGATGTTTGGCGATTTTTACCTTGGATAAAAGGGGGGTGGTTGTTATTTGCTATTGCAATTCCCTGGTACTGGTTGGCAGAACATAAAACGCCTGGATTTCTAAATTATTTCATCGTGGGTGAAAATATTAATCGTTTTTTACAACCAGGATGGGCTGGCGATAAATATGGTTATGCCCATGTCGCACCCTACGGGATGATATGGGTTTATGCAATCATTGGCATTTTTCCTTGGTTGATACCCGGTGTTACTTGGCTTACACGACATGTCAAAGTCCTACCTGCCTTATGCAAAGATGAAGATGGATGGGTCAGCTATTTGTTACTATGTACGTTCCTACCCTTAATTTTTTTTACCTTTGCTCGTAACATTATTTATCCTTATGTGTTTCCTAGCTTGCCTTTTTTTGCTTTATTATTCGCAGAGCTTCTAAAACGCTCTGAGGTAAGTCAAAGAGTTCAACAACAGCTGATTGGGTATGCGTTTCTGACAGGGATTATTTTTTTGTTAATCACCGGGGTGTTTATTATCAAACCGGAGGTGATTTCAAAATCACAAAATCGGGTTGTGGATGTTTTTAAAAAGCAATCGCTAGAAGCGGGAAGTCAATTGGTATATTGGAGTTACAAACCTAACTATTCGGCGGAATTTTATTCATCAGGACGAGCAAAAGCCACGGTAGATGGTTATCAGTTATGCTTATTGTTATCAAATAACGTGATTAATTACGTGGTGATCGATTCGGATATACCGCGAAAGATTCCTGATGATGTATTATCTAAGCTCACGCAGGTATCGGTTGTGTCAGGTATTAACAAGCAATATCGTATCATGCGATCCCGATTAAGATCGCCGGAAGAGTGGTCTAAAGTAGGTACCTGCCACGATATACCCAGGCAACCTAACTGATTGACGTTAATGCGCTTTGAAGATCTGATTTTAGATCGTTAATATCTTCCACTCCCACCGATATTCGCACAAAACTATCGACAATACCCAGGGCTTGACGTGTTTTGGTCGGTATGGAGGCATGGGTCATGATGGCGGGATGTTCTATGAGGCTTTCAACCCCACCCAAGCTTTCAGCCAAAGTAAATAATTCGCAACGAGATAAAAATGTTTTGGTTTGATCCAGCGAACCGTTTAATACCACTGAGATCATGCCACCGAATGCGTGCATCTGACGCTTGGCCAGCAGATGTTCAGGGTGGGATTTTAACCCAGGGTAGATCACTTGTTTGATTTTAGGTTGTTTTTCCAGCCAATGGGCCAGTTCATTCGCATTTTCACAATGCTGTCGCATCCGCAAATGCAGTGTTTTTAGTCCCCTTAAAACTAAAAAACTGTCAAATGGTCCGGCTATGGCCCCACTCGCATTCTGCAAAAAAGTCAGGGTTTCTGCTAGCTCGGGATGGTTGCCAACGATCACTATCCCGCCAATGACATCTGAATGCCCATTCAAGTACTTGCTCGCTGAGTGGATGACGAGGTCGAATCCCAGTTCAAGGGGACGCTGAATCCAAGGCGTTGCGAATGTATTGTCAGCTGCTGTTAGAATGTTATGTTGCTTACCCAGGGTGGCAATGGCTTCTAAGTTAGCAATGCGCAGCATGGGGTTAGAGGGAGTTTCAACCCAAATCAGTCGAGTATTGGGTTGAATTGCTGCTTTGATTGTTTCAATTTCTTTCATATCAACAAAGGTGAAGTTTAAATTTGCGGTTCGTTTTTTTACTTTGTCAAATAATCGAAAGGTGCCCCCATAGAGATCTTCAGTGGCAATGACATGATCCCCAGCATTTAAGATATCAAGCACGGTATTGATGGCTGCCATACCCGATGCAAATGCAAAGCCGCGTGTTCCGTTTTCAAGACTCGCGACGCAGGCTTCATAAGCAAAGCGTGTTGGATTTTGTGTGCGAGCATATTCAAATCCTTGATGCATCCCGGGAGCAGATTGTCGATATGTCGATGTGGCGTAAATAGGTGTCATGACAGCCCCGGTTGCAGGGCATGGCGTCTGACCTGCATGAATAGCTCGTGTATTAAAGTGTTTTTTATTCATTAAGGTGCTCTGGATTACACTGAATGATTTAAGTTACTATAGAGTTTATCAAGATATAAATCCAGATGATGCCAGGAATATGTTAGACAAATCACATCTCCAAGAGCTCTTATTACGACCAATTGTAGTACAACTGGTCTGTGTGATTTTGGCCATCATTTTAATGACACAGGTAACTTATTATATATTTGCTTTGTCAGATATTCGCCATGTAGATAAACTTGAGTCTCCCCAACCAATCACGATAAATCAATTGAGCCAGACTGAAATACAGACGGATCTCAAAGCCCATCTTTTTGGTGAATATCTGCCGAAAGAATTGAGTGATTTAAATATCAAGCGTTCTATGTTAGATTTGCAAGTTGTTGGAATCCTCTTCGCTACTCGAATGCGGGATTCAAATGTGATAATACGGGCCGAGAATGGTCAGGAGGCAACCTATCATGTAGGTGATACGCTTCCAGGTGGGGCGATTATCAAACAGATTTCTGCTGGTGGGATTGTAGTGAAACACAATGGTCAATTAGAAAGTTTAACTCTGCCTAAATCTGAGTTAATTTTTCAACCGCCACCGAAGCCCATGTGACGGGTCATGCGCCACGACAGGATTTGATATGCGTTTTTTTAAAGTTTTATGTATGCTCGGTTTGTTATCTGGTTGTTTTGGCCGCTCTTGGAATTTACAAGAAGGTATCCAAAGTTTTCAAGTACAAGATTATCGTCAAGCTTTCATCCGTTTAAAACCAGAGGCTGAAAAGGGTCAGCCGGATGCGCAATACGCCGTTGGTTATATGTATTACTACGGTCAAGGCGTCATAGAAGATCGACGCAAAGCATGGCATTGGATTACAGCCGCAGCCAAAGCTGGACAACCAGATGCCAAGATCGCCGTAAAAGTCCTCCGCAAAGGAGCTGGGCGACCTTCTTCAGGGTAAAGTACAAAAAACTGGTAACTATCCAGCATCGTTCAAGATGAGCCAAATATGGCGTTTCACCGGGCGTCAAGATTTGTTGTGAATAGACACAAAAATTGCTGAATGATGGTATCGACAGGCTTTGCGATACCGACCGCCCTGATTTCATCAACAGAAAACCAGCGACCTTCGCTTGTCATGACCTGTTGTTCTGTCACGCTGCTTTGCAAACCCACTGCGCGAATCGAGAAATGAACGTGAGTCAAAGTATGTTGTAACTCCATGATAGGGGTTATTTGTTCTACCCGGATCGGGTAGTGTCGTTCTGCATGGGTTTTCGCATCTTGATCGTCTGCAATGGCAGGTAAACACCAGAGACCAGCCCATATGCCTCTTGCAGGGCGTTTCTCTAAATAAATATGCTTGTGAATGGTGTAAAACAGTAGAAACTGTTCATGTCGGGTAGGTATGACCTTTTTGATTTTTTTCTGAGGGTACAGATTGACTAGATTCTTTAAATACGCTTGGCATGTGTTTTGCAATGGGCAAGCAGTGCAGGTCGGTTTGGTGTTGGTACAGCAGAGGGCTCCCAAATCCATAATCGCTTGGGTGTATTCAGCGCATCGTGCTGATGGCATACATGCATTGGCTAATTGCCATAACCGATGTTTGACGGCAGCGGTTTCCGGTACACCATCTACTAAAAAATATCGGCTTAATACCCGCCTAACATTTCCATCTAAAATGGCAGTCGGTTGATTATAAACGATAGATGCAATGGCTGCCGCGGTAGAAGGGCCAATTCCTGGCAGTGTCTTTAATGCCTCTAATTCCTCAGGAAATACACCTTGAAATTGATTGTGAATTATTTTTGCTGTTTTATGAAGGTGGCGCGCTCTGGCATAGTAACCAAGACCTGACCAATACGAAAAAATCTCATCTTCAGTACTCGTGGCAAGCGTTTCTATGTCGGGGAAGCGTTCAATAAAACGGTTGAAATAGGGGATCACCGTTTTAACTTGTGTCTGCTGCAGCATGATTTCGGATAACCACACGCGATATCCACTGCGAGGTTGTTGCCATGGCAAATGCTTGCGGCCGTGCTTGTTATACCAATTTAATAGCGTATCGGAAAATAATCTAGTTGTTCGTTTCATTCTTGTTTACCAAGTGCAAAAAAATTTTTATAAGGTGTATTGCAATTCATGATGAGCAAGTGCTAATCTACATGTCTGCTTAGTTTAAAACTAAGAAGTAAAATCTTCAATAAATAATAACCACGAGCAATTTTATTTAATTAGAAGCTTGTTTGTTAAAAATAGATTTAATTGTTTAGGTTCGTTTTAAGCTTTTCAAGTTGTACTCAGGATGAGTTAATTAAGGAGAGCAGGATGACACAAAGTGAATCGAATATATTAATTTTAAAGCCAACGTCTCAATTTATTTCATTTATTTCCTCACAACTTCCCGGAATAGAACTTCCCAGTCTTGATTTGCTCCGGGCCGATACCACTGCTTATAGCTTGCCAGGATGTGATTCGGATGATGCCGTATTGGCTGAGCTTGAAAAATTTTTTCCACTGATGTTGAAATATGAAGCCTCTAGGTTGGTTGGGCCTGAGTGTGCGAATAATATCACCGGATCATTTTTAGATTTTTTGTGTTGTTTTAAATTTGACTTGCATTCGCGCGTTTTACTCATGGAACCCACCATTTATGATGCGCATCAGCTTGTGTCGGTCAAACCGAGAGCAATCGAGTTTAAATGGCGTCCAATGGCACAAGAGAACCAACTGGATTTTAGCTCATTACTCAAAAAAATAGATTTATCTCGGTTTTCTGAAAGCGCCACTATTTTAGTGAAAAATTTTGAGTATTTAACAGATATATCCCCTTTTATTCAACATCATTATGAGCCACTGGTGAACGCTGAAATGACTCGGATGTCAGAGTCTGCTGAAGATTGGCCTTCAGTTAATTCATTTACGATGTTTAGTGAATATTTTGAGGTCGAGATTCACAGCCAGTTGATTCATCTGCATTGATTCGTTGTAATTCCCCAAATTGTGGATGGCTGGGTTTTTTTAGCTTAAACCATGGTCATCCACCACGCTGATAAAGACATTCGTCATCATGAGCCCAGCAAAACATCTTTGGAGTAACACCAAAAATTTAATGGTTAAAACATAGACAACAAGACCAATGTTATGTTATAATTCAACCCAAATTTTGGGACCTATTAACGATCCTTCACGATTTGTCCGCTAGGAGTTGTTATGGAAACAGGCCCTGGGCATTGACCTTTAGTTTGGAGCTTTTTAATGGCTGAAGAAAAAATTGATTTACCAACAACCACAACTGGCCGCTTGGGATATATCAGCGGATTTTTTAGCTATGTGTTTGCATTCATCGGAACTTCTGTATCGACGCTTGCCAGGGGGGCTCTGGGTGGATTGGCCTATGTTTTTTTTGGTATTGGCAATACGATTCGAAATGGAAGTGGGTTTATTCTGGGGGTTGTAGCTGAACTATATCATGTTGGCAAAGCAGTGACCGCAGGTATTTCGGCATTTATCGTTGGGACTATTGTGGCGGGTAGAAAAATTGTTGCAGTGGTTGCTGGAGTCTATGCTGAGCTTTTCACTGCGGCCCTCATCCCCATTGCCTACGTAACGGGTTTTGTCAGCGAAGTTGGCGTTGCCATCGTTGCGGGATTTGCAGAAATATTTAATGGGTTAAGAATTCCAACTGCGGTGATTGCCAGTGGTTTTGTTTCTTTGTATGAAATGCTGCGTGTTAGCACGGCTATATTGGTTGCTGGGATAGGTGAGGTCTTGGTTTTTTCTGCAGCTGTGGGCGCCGAAATTTTGAATATGGCAAGATTACCAGCCGCCTATCTATATAGTGGTTTGGTTGCGGTGTTGGAGGGGCTTCGAGTTGGATTTGCCGGTGTTGTAGCGGGATTGAGTGAAGCAGGGATGTTTGTGCTGATTTCAATTCTCGAAATTGCCAATATCGCAAGATTACCAGCGGCTTACTTATTAAGTCGTTTTGTGGCTGTCTTTGAAGGATTCCGATTTGTTTTTGCAGGATTGGTGGGTGGTATTGCTGAAACTTTTACTTTGGTAAAGGCCTTAGGCGCTGAAATTGCAAATCTGGTGCGGTTGTTGGGTGCGTATGCCTATAGCAGTGTGGTTGCTGTGCTTGAAGGGTTTCGATTGATCGTTGCAACATCGATTGCTGGTGTTGCTGAATTGTATACATTGCTAAAAGCATTATTTGCTGAATTGATCAATATATTGAGGGCTCCTGCGGCCTTTATTTTGAGTTTTTTGGTTGCTGTATATGAAGGATTTCGATTTGTTTTTGCAGCTGCCGTTGCCGCGCTTGCCGAGTCGGTGCTCTTACTTCTTGCACTGGGCTCTGAAATTATCAATCTTTTGAGGTTACCTACGGCCATGTTTTTTAGCGCCTTGGTCGCCTTGTATGAGGGATTTCGATTTGTTTTTGCAGGAGCGGTTGCTGTTATCGGTGAGAGTTTTGTATTCTTCGCTGCTACGCTCGCTGAGGTCTTGAATATTATGAGGCTGCCGACAGCAGTGCTTGCTGCCGGTACAGTCGCGGCATATGAAGTGGTTCGATTCTCTACAGCAGTCATTCTTGGCGTTTTGGCCGAGGTGGCGACAGGATTTATTACAGCTCTCGCTGAATTTGGTTTGGTTATTCATCAGTTGATTGCGGTTATTCTCGCTGCTGCTGCCGAAACCATGGGCTTCCTCAGGAGAGGGTTTGGATATCTTTGTGCCATCGGATCCGAAATTATTACCATTTTACGAGCTGGCGTTGGCGTCATTGTGGGTGCTGTGTTCGGTGTTTTATATGGTTTATTCGGAGGGGGGCTTCACGGTTTTATCGATGCGTTTAACAAAGTTTCCCTTTTCATTCAAGGTGGTCAGTTTGAATTGGGTACTTCATTTACACGCATTGCTGACCAAGTTGGTGGCGAATATCGGTTTGGTGAAATATTTCACAAGTCACAACAAGCCATCACCATGGGATACCATGTTGGAGACGCTTATGATTTGTTTTACGTCAAAAAAGGCTTCGGTCATGCTTTTAACTCTGTTTTTAAAAACCTAGGTGGCGCTTACCAAACTCAATGGGTGTTGAAAGTATATCAGCGGGTGTTAGGAGAAAATTACCGGTTGGGAAATGGTTTCAGGGCGTTCTATGGGGAAGACTTCAGCCGGGTGGGGCAGGTTGCCATCGACTTATTTGATGGATTGGGTGGGATATATAAACCAGCCCGCGTCCACCAGGCCTTCATGGATACATTGGGAGAAAATTGGGCCGTGTTGAAAGGTTTGAAATCAGTTTATGGGGATGATTTTAGCCAACTAGGCCAAACTGCAAGACATTTTTTTGATTTATATGGTGGAAGCTATAAACCGGCACGAGTTAGCCAGGCCTTCAGGGATGTATTGGGAACAGATTGGGCATTCTTTAATGGTTTAAAATTTGTTTATGGTCATGATTACAGTGGACTAGGCCAGACTGCAAAAGATTACTACAAAGCCTTAGGCGGTGATTATCAATGGGAGAGGGTTAGCCGAGCTTATCGGTCGGTATTGGACCATGACTATAAATTTTTAAACGGGCTGAAATCAGTGTACGGTAATAATTTCAGCAAGGCAGGTCAGGCTGCAAAAGACGCATTTAATTATTTTGGTGGTGTCTATCAATGGGCTCGAGTCAGCCAAGCTTACCAACGGGTTTTAGGAGACTTTGCTTGGTTTAAGGAATTCACCTCATTTTATGGCTCAAATTTTGAACGCGCAGGGAGTACGTTTGACGATGTTTTTAAGTCTTTTGGTGGCGGTTATCAATGGGCAGGCGTCGCTTCGGCCTACCGCGATGTATTGGGCGATAATTACGCCTGGTTAAACGGATTTAAATCAGTATATGATGCCTTAAAATATGAAAAGGCCGGCGATGTGGCAAGAGATATATTTAAAAAATTTGGTGGTGGTTTTGATGTTCAGACCGTGAAAGATGTTTTTGATTTGGTTATTGGCAATGAACCGAAGTCTGTTCCACCCAAATATTTTCAATTGGGTAGGGGATTAAAAAATGTTTATGGTGATAATTATGAAAAATTTGGTACAACCTACCAATTTTTTGTCGACAAGCTCCAGCCTTACGAATTTTTAGCAAGTTTTTGGTATGTATATGGTGAGGTTGGCGGTGAGGCGCTAATCAAAGCGGTTACTGATACTTATGAGACGATTGCCGGAACCATTATATGGGGTGAAATCTTCAATCAGGTCAATGACAGTGATTTATTTGGTAAAAAACCATGGATGACCCAACAAATTGCCGCCAATATGTTTGAGGTATTTTCTGGTTACCCATTATCATTTAACGGACCTGTCAAGCAAATAGACCAAGATTTTAAACGCATTAAGTTTTACACAGATATTGTAGCCTCAGGATCGTCCGGTTTATTATCTGGTTTGGCTGGTTTAGGGGTGCTGACGATACCTTATATGATGTATGGTGGACTGAATGGGTTTAAAAATGCCGGTCTGCCTGGTTTGGTTGCGGGTGTCTTTTATGGTTTGTGGAAGGGGTTCACTTTCCCACTCAGAAATTCGTATAGAGAGTATTATAACAGTACCTGTGGCGATGGTGATGCAACGTTCAGGAAGTTTGTTCTTCTGGATGGTGAACAACTAGCTCGGACAGCGCTCGAAGTACCTAGTTTCTGGGAAGTGCTGGTTTCGGTTGAAAAGGAGGTGGAGTATGATGTTCAGGATCAATCAAACCAGACTAAAAATTCTTATGTTGCTGTTTTAAGACAAAAAAATACTAAAAATTCTGGAAATAAAACAATGGATCATCGGGATAATAGCTCTGAGCAACAAAGGTCTGAAGTAAATCAACTAATCGCTGGACCTGGTAATTTCAGTGTTTTTAGTGCAGGCCTTCATGCTTCAAATCAACAAATAATTGAAACACAAAATCAACACCCCGGGACTTTCGGCCCAAAGTAGGGTGTTGATAATTCATTTTATGAACCCGACGCCCCTAAATAGAAAAATTATCAATCAGTCTAACCTTGCCAATTTTAACTGCCGCATAACGGCGGTTGTTATAATCTTTGATATAGTCAACCTCGATACCAAGCTCATTTAATTGGCGCAGTATGTCTTCACAGGATGGCGTTTGATGAAAAAGCAAGGCAAATTGATCGGCTAATTTGCGTTCCGCAGGACTTAGTCGGTTGTTCCTGGAGCTATAAGGTAGACCACTTGCCTCCCTTATCGTAGGACAAGCGATGATTTTAATGTTCATGAAAAATGCGGCCACCATGTCTCGAATCAATTGAAATTGTTGGTAGTCTTTTTCTCCAAAATAACTGCGGTGTGGCTTTACCAGATTCAGTAATTTCATCACGACGGTTAGGACCCCGGTATAATGACCAGGTCGATACTCACCTTCTAGGTGCTCGCTACGTTTTGTTTCATGGATCTGATAACGGTAGTCATCGGCATACATGTCTTGCTCATTTGGAATAATGCAATAATCAACGCCGCTTTTTTCTAGCAATTGAATGTCTGCATCTAGTGTACGTGGATAATGATTAAAGTCTTCTGCTTGATTAAATTGATTACGATTAATAAAAATACTGGCGGCGGTTAAATCATTTTCACACTTACTTTTAGTGAATAAGGAAGCATGACCGACATGCAAATTACCCATCGTTGGGACAAACCCGAGCGATAAATGGGGAAGAATTAGGTTTCTAACGGCATGCCATTCTTGAATATCATGATAAATTTGCATGTGATTGTTTCCAATTAATCGAAAATATGTTCCAAAGCAGGGAACTCCTTTTGGCTGACAGCGTCTACATAATGGTTGATGGCTGTGAGTAATAGCTCTTTTCCTTCCGCGAAACGCTTAACAAAACGAAAATGAAAGTCTGATTGCAATCCCAACATATCATGCCAAACGAGCACTTGCCCATCGGTTTTCACGCCCGCGCCGATGCCAATGGTCGGGATATTCAGTGATGCAGTGATGGTTTCAGCGAGATCCGCGGGCACGCATTCAATAACTACCGCAAAACAGCCCGCTGCTTCAAGGTTACGTGCTTGCTGGTGCAATTGCGCGGCTTGTTCTTGCGCCCGGCCTTGGACTTTGTACCCACCCAATTGTAAAACGGACTGTGGCGTTAAACCAATGTGACCCATGACTGGGACGCCAGAGGCAACCAGGTGGGCGATGGTGTGACAGATATCATCATCGCCACCTTCTAGTTTAATCGCATGCGCCCCCGCTTGTAAGAGTTGGCGCACGTGCGCTATCGTTTCTGACAATGAGCTACGATAGCTGAGAAAGGGGAGGTCGCTGATTAAAAACTGGGTTTTTAATCCTCTGGCGACAGCAGATGTATGGAGTACCATCATGTCCATGGTCGCCATGATCGTACTGGTATGGCCATGAACAGCCATGGCGACTGAATCGCCAACTAGGACACAGTCAATGTTTGAATCAGCAACAATACAGGCTGATGGATAATCATAACACGTCAGCATGCTAATTTTTTGCTGGTTTGCTTTGATACGTTTAAAGTCATGCAATTTCATGATGGTTTCCAGGCGCGACACTGTCGACATCATAATCGATGAAGATTAAAATGCAAGGGTTTGGAGCTAACTTCTATTTTTCCGAGGAAAAACCCAATGAATCCATTTGCATCATTTACGACGCCTGGCGTCCATGTTTTACCTGTTGACGGGTTGGTTGGCAATTTAGAGGTTGAGTTGACGATTCCTGAAACAGCTAATTGGGAGCGCATGGCGATCATTGGTCATCCTCATTCGCTGCAAGGCGGTACCATGAATAACAAGGTCGTGACAACCATGGTGCGAGCATACAAGGCAATCCAGATCCCAACGATCCGGTTTAATTTTCGTGGAGTTGGACAGTCCGCAGGGGAGTATGATGCGGGAATCGGTGAAAGCGAAGACATGCTGTTGCTTGCGCGTTGGTGGAAAGAAAGTCATCCGACCGCCATCATTGAATTTGCCGGGTTTTCGTTTGGTTCATTTGTGGCTTATCGGGCGGCGTGTTTATATCAACAATCAGTCGAGCTGAAAACAGCGTTGATAACGATCGCTCCATCAGTTGATCATTACTCATATCAAGAATTTCCTTTGCATCAGGTACCTTGGGTGGTCATTCAAGGTGATGAGGATGAAATTGTCGCAGCGAAAAGTGTACATGATTTTACCCAAAAATTTCATCCGCCCTTGCCTTTGTTTACTTTTAAACAGACAGGGCATTTTTTCCATGGAAAGCTGATTGAGTTGAAAGATTGTTTAATGAATGTTATCAAATCAGGTTCAGGTTCTGTTGACAATTCCTATTTTTAAACGAGACGCCCCGTGACTTTTTCGCGGGGGCCAGAGGTCTTGGGTTATTTCTGTTTGGGAGTCGAAGACTCTATTTCATGCAATGCGAGTTTCGCAAGTTGTTTGCTTCCCCCTTCGGTAAAAAATAAGCCCGTCGAACCCCGGGTATATTTATTCCATGCCAAAAGACTCCAACCTATCAACGGAATTGCTAGGGCAATGGCTGTTGCACAAAAATTTTTAGTGCTGTTATTCTTTGAGCCTTGATCATGTATTGCTTTTAAGTTTTCAAAAAACGCTTGTCGTTGTTGTTTACTAAAATGAGGCTTGGTATTATCATCCTCAGAATTTTTGTGTGACGCTTCGGAAAATAGTTTCAAAATATTCATTTTGTCATAATTTGCTTTATCTTGTCTAAATAAATCTCTTAATTTATAGAGGGCTGAATACTTTTTTGACGCAGACGGGACCAAATTATTAATGAATTTATCTTTAATCCATGTCCATTCTAATGGGTTTATTTTAACATTGAAAGGTAATACACTATAGCTAACCTTTAAGTCGGGTCTAGCAGAGCTAATTGACTCGATCTGAGCAGATGCTTGCGCTGATAGAGAGAATTCGTATCTCCCCAGCGCGTCATCCTGAAAGCGGCGTAGCCGCTTGAAGGATCTCCTGAATGTGGCACAATCTTTTTATTACTCAGGATAAGGATTGATACAGATCATCCCATTGAGGATTTAAAGTATTAATCAAAGCAT
>DAIDKT010000098.1 GCA_027449905.1 Legionellales bacterium | reverse complement strand
TTGGTGTTGCCTTCTTGGATGGCGGTGTCTTGTCTAGTTGGTATTGTTTTGGTCGAAACAATGTCATATGTAAATGGATAATTTTTGGGTGTTTGATGTAAGAAGAATGACGTGGTGTCATTTCTTTTTAGTGGCAGGGCGCCATTTTTAGCAGTTATCATCGATTGGTAGGATTGGGCAATCTTTCTGGTATCGGCCTCGTTTAGCTCATCTATCTCCTTTAAGGATAATCCCGGGGTAAGTCAGGATACGTGTGCAAAAGGGTCACTTCACTTTTAAAACAGGCCGTTAACCCTTACTACATAAGGGCTACAGCGTTTTTTCATAGAAATAATTTGTCGATTAAAATATAACCAATCATGCAACAGATTCTAACTCTTCGTCTCTGACCTTAAATAAGAATTTGTTTCTGGTTGCTTGTAAATTTGCAGGGTGACGAGCCAGATCCAACACATATTCACCAAAACGCTTAATTTGTTCTGTTATGTATGGACTCATATGACTCAGATCTTCTTCAGTAATTGTATAACCCTCCTGAATTAAGGCATGGCATATGTCAGTAATATCAATTACATTTTGCAACATGATGCAATTGGCGATTAAATCGGTATGTTTTACTGCCTTTTCCATTTCATCCGGATCATTTGATGCCACCAGATATCTTGAGCCAAATCTGATCCAGTCCTCCAGTGTATGATAGGATTCCACTTTGTTTGTTGTTGCAGTAATAGTCTGTCTCAAATTCTTGTTGGAAACATAATCTAGCAAAAAGATTGTGCGAATCACTTTTCCCAGCTCTTGAAATGCTTTATACAGCCTGTTCTGGTTATTATATGAGTTCAGTTTGGACAGTATAAATGAAGAAGATACTTTTCCTAACTTCACGGAGATGATGACCTGCATCAAGTCCTGCCAATGCGTTTCTAAAAGATTCCAGTCAATTTCTGCCTCACAAAACATCGAATCGATATTTATGTACCTTACTTTTTTATCTACTCGATACAAATTTAAGTCTTTCCAATTGCGAATTCTTGGCATGAGCTGGATTCCAAGTAAGTAAGCAAAAGCAAATACTGGTAAAGATTGACCCTGCGTATCCGAATGAACAATGTTAGGTTGCACTTCCGATGCATTTTTTAACAATCCATCGATAATGTGTATGGCTTCCCAGACGCCGCACTGAATAAAGGTTGAAAATAACGCAATATAATTGTCGGCGATATGTCGATAAGCAATACCACCTTTTCTACCATAACGAATGTGTTGTTCAGCAATCAGGTTATCATCATGAATATCTTCAAGTGTTCCATCAACCGCGACGCGTTGACCATTACCCCATGCGCGTAGTAATGGGAACTGATTTAAACAGTCGATCACTCTTGTTATTGCCTTGTTTAATGAACGCAACGAAAAATGCTTTTTATTGATTCGGGACAAAGTACGAGGTTCAATTTCAAATCTAACATGTTTGGCAGTTTGAGTTGGACCCAAGCTGGTTCCATAACAAAAGTTTGTGAGAATGTATTTTTCAATGGCATTCTCCAGTTTTCCCTCTGTACCTGCAATCGGTCCAAATTCAACCGCCCAAGCAGTATGATGGTGGCCGTTCGTTAATATGTCCAACAGGCTTCTTTCTGGCATACGCTCACGAATTAAATTTTCTATTTTTTCGGCATGCTCACTTTTTGGTTTCGGTTCGTATTTCTTCAGAACAGGCCGCCCATCTTCGTTAATGACAAAATCAGGGATGTTAAAATAGTTTTGATCAACATATTGGGCTTTATCGGTCAGGGTCCTTTTGAGATTACCTATCATGTCCTTTGGATTATTCGCTATGCCAACTTCATCACAAAAAGTCTCCAGATGTTCCTGACATTCATCCCATGGCATCAGTTCTGCACGATAGTCCGCATAATTTCTGGCGCCTTTAACATACAAATCGCCAGAATTAAGCCCCTTGGAGACGTACTCAAAGACACAACTTTCCAATACACGCCGTTTTATTTGCGCCTTACCCTTCCCACCCATAATCTGTTTTTTCCAGAATGCAGTAGTAAATGATAGATCAATATCCTCTGTGATGAACTCGGCACGCCGATTCTCATGATCCAATAGATACTGCATGGCAAGGATTAATTTGTCGTCCTGTGTCGAGCTATTTAATTGTAATGCCTTCAAAATTTTAAAGAGCAATGATCGTCGTTTCTGGATCATATCAGACAAGTATATTCTATATTCATTGCCATGACTGGCCAATATGTCATCGCATTTATTGGTTAACTTCGAGAATCCACCACTTTCTTCTATTTTCTTATAAAATGCTTTCGCAAATTCAGCAGGTTCACCCAGGGATTGCCCATCGTTCATGATAGACTTGAATAATTCCACAATATTACAGGTGTCTTCCTTGCTGTTGCTCAGTTTGGCTACCAACTCATTTTTAGACTGCTTGTGTGCAATAGAAATTAATCGGCAAAACATTACAGCAATGGCATCTTTGGCATTAGCCTGTGAACGGTATAATAATGATGCGATTAACGTGTATCGTTTTGCTTCATTACAATCGTTTAACTCATCAGCGGTGAGCTGATTGGCTTCTTCAGCAAATTGTTCAATCTTCACCTTTGCGATGCCATCCAGGCAGTGCATAATATTTCCAAAGGACATTAACCAATGGAAGTGATCCAGATAGTTCTGGAATCTATCGATGGTTGGGCGCTTCGGCAAATTTTTGATTTTATCAAATAATGTACGTTGGGTTGTGTCTTGTAGTATTAATAATTGTTTAAACACCTCCGAGTGATTTGTGGCCATAATCCTCTTCATCGTTTCACTGAAAATCCTGTTATTTACCGTATGCCGCGTATGGCGTACAAGTCGATTGAGTTTGTAAAAACTTGGAAGCTCATAACTGGCATGCACCAGTTTTTCAATGACTACGTTAATGATATCTGGAATATTATTCATCGAATGTGAGGCATCATAGGCATATCGAATAGCCAGTTTCAACCCATGATGAACTTTTCTACCATCAATCTCCTCATATCCCCAGCGGTTAACCTTGAGAAATTCACGAATTTTTTGCCTGTGTCGATAGATGCTTTTGTTATTGACACTATAACCTGGGGTTAATCGGTAGTGATATTTTAAAGATTGACGGATATGGACAACAATTTCTGATGGTATTTTGTCTATCTCAACAAAATAACCTAGGCGTTGAAATGTTTTGAGCTGAATAGCCATATTAAATCGTGACTTGTCCGTCTTTGCAGCGCGCTTAATTATATTGACTTCATCGTGGCGTAACGAGTAACTGCGATTTAATTCATCTTGCTTGATTTTCTTTCTCTTGGGAAAACGAGGATAAGCAGTTTTTTCAATTGATGACATATGGACACTCCTGACCTGTTTCAAAAACAGATGTTTTTGGTGCATTGAAATTTGGTATTGATTTTGATGACAAAACCAGCGAGAATTCCGTTCCAAAACTAGTTCCATAATAAAGCGTGCCAAAATACCCGATAATTCTTATTTTTGGAATAGATTTCAATGCCAGGAGGTACCTGTGAAATTTGGTTATGCTCGTGTATCGAAAAATGAACAGAGCTTGGATGTTCAAATTCAGAAATTGACTGCAGCAGGTTGTGATGAAATTTTTCAAGAAAAAATTTCAGGAGCAAAAGATGACAGACCCCAGTTAAAAGCATTGATGGGAAAATTACGGAAAGGTGACACACTTTGTGTTGTTCGATTAGATAGGCTTGGTCGACGCATGATGAAGTTAATTGATCTGATTAATGAATTTAAAGAAAAAGGGATTGAATTTGTGTCGCTTGAAAATAATATAGACACATCAAACCACATTGGAATGCTCCTTTTTAATATCTGTGCTGCGTTTTCTGAAATGGAACGTGAGCTAATTCGTGAACGAGTGAAGGCAGGATTAGATTCTGCGAAACAGCAGGGTCGTAAGGGAGGTAGACCTAAGGCACTAACAGATGATAAAGCTGAGACAATTAGAGAGTTACGTCGAGCAGGAAAAATGTCGGTAAAAAAAATCTGTGACACGATGAAAGTCAGTAGGTCGGTATTTTACCGGTGTATTAATCAAGATGTTGAGGTGTAATGATGGCAACCAGGCCTGTCCTACAATTTAAAATTACATTACAAGAAATAGAACCAGCTATTTGGCGAAGAATTCAAATTTCTGATTTGTGCAGTTTTTGGGATCTGCACGTTGCAATTCAAGATGCTATGGGTTGGCTGGATTACCATCTACATCACTTCGAAATGAACCACTCGATTGAAAAAGGCAAGCAGTATATGGGTATTCCAGATGATGATGGTTTTGATGATGTCCTGAACACGCTACCTGGATGGGATTATCGAGTCAAAGATTATCTAGATATCAATAAGCAGTTTATCTATGAGTATGACTATGGTGATGGTTGGATACACCTTATAGAGTTTGAAGGAGAATACCCCAAACAGGACAATATTAAATACCCTGTATGTCTTGATGGGGAACGTGCTTGTCCACCTGAGGATGTAGGTGGTATACCAGGGTATGAACATTTTATTGAGGTAATAAGTAAACCCAAACACCCTGAAAGAAAAGAGATGTTGGAATGGGTTGGCGGAAGCTATGATCCAAATCACTTTGACCCCAAGAAAGTGAAGTTCGATAACCCAACAAAGCGCTGGAAAAAGGCTTTTGAGCAAGAAGGTTAATCTTCATAATATGGCAGACTTTAACTCTATTTTACAACAAATCGAATCATGGTCTTTGTTTGAACTCAATCGATTATGTGCTGCGGTTAACATAGCGCTCAACGATCCAGAAAGAAATGAAGCTATTAAACGTCAACTTAAAACAGGCATGCAAGTCAGCTATTTTTGCAGCGACAGGAATAGACTAATCGAGGCAACGATTATTGATATACGGAAAACCAGAGTTACCGTAAAAAATATAGATGATGGCAAGCGATGGGATATTCCTCTGTATATGCTTAACCTTGAAGCCATTGATACAAATATTAGGCCTATAAAACGCAAAGGTGGCTTAGACAGAAACTCTTTGAAGGTTGGTGATCTTGTTGGCTGGAACTCAAAGTTAGGGCATGACTTATATGGCGTGATCGAAAAGTTAAACCCCAAAATGGCCCTGGTTAGGTTAGGAACAGGAGAATCTTGGAGAGTTGCTTACTCATTATTGTTTACTGTCATGGATGGTGAAGCTCATGTTTCAGAAAATAAGCCTCTTTGCATAGAAGGAGATGTTATTCGTTAACAATAGAAAATTCATATTAATTTTTTGTTTAAGTGGTAGGAACAAGGGCTATAAGATCAAATAAAATTAAAAAAGGATAGAATCTGTGAAAGTAAGAAAGAAGAAAAAGATACCGCATTTTACTTATGAACATTCTCCCGAAATGGATGAAAAAATTGATGCAATGCTTGCTAAATTAGAAAGGGAGTCTTTGTCTGCAAATGAATTGTTGAATGAACTTCATGAGATAGCCGAAAGCCACCCATTATATCCTACGGTCTTTTTCGCAATAGGAATAGCATATGTGTTTAAAAACGAACATGAAGATTCTATTTATTATTTTACAAAAGCTATCAAGTTAAACCCTTTTTTTGTTGAAGCTATGTTTAATAACGCCGTATCCCACTTAGAAATTGGTGATGTTGCAGGTCATCTAACATGGTTATCTGAAATAGCAGAGATTGGTGATAAAAAGGATGAGATTGTAATTCAGGCTATTGCCAGATTAGATGAAATGGATGATGTTATAAGAGAAAATCATGGTATAGATTTGCATTCATACATAAAAAACGCAAAAAGATTTAAATTAGCACAAGAAAAGATGGAAGTATGCCAATGGGATAAAGCCATTGATATATTTAAAAGTTTATTGAAAAGGACACCTGATATCCCATCGATATGGAACAATCTTGCAATATGTTATGCTAACCAGGGAGAAAAAGAGCAGGCGTTGGTGTATTCAAAAAAAGCATTAGAGATTGAAGAAGATTATAAACCAGCGCGAATGAATCTATCCTTAATAGAGCAAATGGTTGAAGGGGAGCCTTTAGCATCCAAAACCCATTGGGCATTTGGCAGGAACATTAATTGAGAAAAATATGCTCCATTGATTGGCAATATTTCAAACATAGATTGATTTCTATGGAAAATCGCCTAAACCCTTGTGTAGCAAGGGTTATAAGCCTGTTTTAAAAGTGAAATGACCCATTTGCACACGTATCCTGACTGCCCCCGTGGATGCGTCAGATGAGGTGCTGAAGGCAAGTGCCATTCTTGAGTTTTCCAAATTAGAGGGTATGGCGGATGGTGAGGAAGAGGTGCGTTTGCTGCAGTTGTGGATTGATACGTTTGTCGACGCTAAAGCCTTTAGTAGGTGTTATCGCGCGCTTAATCAAAAAAAATATCTGGTGGCGCGACAGGCACGAACCATTACTGTTGGTGATGCTGCATACCATGCCTTAAAACACTTGGCTCATCAAAGGCAGGTTGGTCTGTCTCAAGTGATACTTGATGGCTGTGCCTT
>DAIDKT010000097.1 GCA_027449905.1 Legionellales bacterium | reverse complement strand
TTTCTGACTTTACAGAAGCCATCCTTGGATTTTTTGACAATATCGGCTTGTACTTAGACATTATGAGGTGCCGCATTAATGATAATTTTCAACGCTTAAAACTTGCATAGTTCGCATCTTCAGGTCCGATGGGTATAGATGGGGAATTTCAACGATGCGAGATAAAAACACAGATGAGCAAAGACCGGTTCGTTCCGAAAAGAGAACTGAATTACGGACCCTAGATATGTATTTCAACGATCCACTAGATCCTAACATGGGCCTAGCAAACCAACTCATTTCAATGGATGACTACCAAACTTTACAACTTGACAAATCATTCTTTGATAATTTTGATCAAAAGCGATTTAAACAGCATATGAAAAAACTTCATTTGTCTTATCATCCAGATAAGCATCCAACAAATTCAGATAAAGCAACAATTGTATTTCAAGCGGTAACTGCTGCGGCCAAATCTCTTTTACCTGCAACTGATGAACATCAAAGTGCTAATTTTACGGCAGATACGGATTGGTGGAATGAAGATTGGTGGAATGAATATATAACCAGTCAATTGAATAAGTTAGACGAAATTCAAATAAGAGCGGAAGCTTTATCAGAATCTGGTCCAGGTGCTTTAGTTATTCCGGGTGATACGTATGAAAAAGTAAGCTCGGAATTATTCGCTATTTGGCGTGAGACAATGGTTCATGAAGACGCAATACCAAAACAGTTAACAGCTATCCGTGCCCTGGAATCAGCGGCTAAAACAGGAGATGATTTTTATAATTTGTCAAGAGTTGAAAGTAAACTTATGCTTACAAATCCAGGATATTCCCCAGGACACTGTTATCAAAAAGGTGCTCGACTTAAACACCCATTATGCATGAGAGCCTTAGCTGGTTGTGTTTTTTCCGGTTTGTTTTTACCCTATTAAAAAGCCGTGACTTGGGCATTAAAAACTATTATTTATTTAGAAAAAAAGGTCATTCCTATATTAGAGACATCTGGGTCTGCCGAAGATGCAAAATCTCTAGAAGAAATTACATCGGGGATAGCAAGAGCAAAAAAAAGAATTATCGGTTTACCTGCTGATAAAAAAATCCCTTTCCCTGGTACAGCTGGCTTTGATAACGTAGTTAATCTGACAATAGAAAAACTCAAAAATCGAAAATATAACGTTCAGGATGAATTTGATTTACCAGATGACTTCTTTAATGATTGCGAATTGTTTCAATTGCCAACTACCGAATTCAGAACACCTATCGATAATAGAGAGGGTTCTATTTTACCTCCGATGACTATACCAGATCCAGATCAGAAAAATTCGGTCGATTTTGAAGAAGACAAATACAATGAAACTTGCATAGAATTTATTTCTGCTTGTTCTGCTTATATTTTAAAGCTGGAAAACGATTTAAAAGAATTTAAACCAAGCACTTCTTCTCTAGAGAATAACGAGTACTCCGAACCTAACGCTAAATATGTATTAAAGCATTTAGCGTGGTCTAAACGTGAAATTATGTTACAGGCCCAAGCAGCGCTGCAAGATGACTCAAAAACATCTGAAGAAAAAATAGCCACTGCTCTTGGAATATTACAAGCACCAGACAATAAAGCCACTCTAATGAAAAGAAGAGATTCTTTGTTCATGGCTATAATCAAAATAGTTGCTACATTGGGAGGCATATTGTTGTATAGATGGTCTCAAAACGATGAGGTAACTCATGGCATTAAAAATGTTAATTTATTTGCCAAAAAATATGATGAATTAAAACAAAATGTTCCTGATCAAACCAGCACCAATTCCAAAAAACCTGATAAAAATGGTCTTTATTAATTCATGATGACACCACTTCATACTGGACCATACGACATAGTCGTGGTTTGTGGTGGGGTGAATACCACATTTTTTAGTCTATGATGCTGAATGATATTTTGTAATTATTTTATCTAATTGATTTGAAAATAGCTGAATATCTTTGGGGCTCAATTGACTCGGCCCCCCGTGAATCATGCCACTGCTTCGCAATGATTCATAGAGGTTTCTCATGGTGACCATTTGTTTGATGTTTTTGTCAGAATATAATAAACCACGAGAACTTAATGCCATGGCTTTTTTTTCAATGATAATTTCGGCTAATAGAATATCGCTGGTAATCACCAGATCATGAGGTTCTAAATGATTGGCAATGTAGTGATCCGCTGCATCAAACCCTGCCTGGACCAACACCCTTTTAATGAATAAAGAAGCAGGGATGGTGACCAAATGATTCGCCACCAAGATTAAGGGGACGCTGCGTTTGTTCGCTTGACGAAACAAAATTTGTTTGATGGGTTTTGGACATGCATCGCCATCAATCCATATGTTCATGGTAAGTACTCACTCTTTTCTCCGATCGTCAGTATTACCCTCCGTACAGATACTATTCATGTTTAACTCAGCAGTTTCTTTGTACACGACAAAAAATAAAAGGCTAGAAATTTGTCGTCCCTGCGAAGGCGGGGATCTATGCTGGTAGCTGCATTATGCCACACAAAAAATAGATTCCCGCCTTCGCGGGAAAGACAGTATCATTTTTGTCGTGTACAAAGCAGTAGTTTATCGGTTTTAGCCGCGCAAATAAAATCATTCAGAGATAAACCTTTCAGAGCATGGGTTGAGAAGCGCACATGGCAGTATTGGTAGCCAATTTCCAGGTCAGGGTGATGGTTTTCTTGATTGGCGATCCAAGCCAATGCATTCACAAAAGCCATGGTTTCATAAAAATTTTTAAACGAAAAGGATCGTTTGATTTCTTGATGATCGGCTATGACTTCCCAACCCTTGTCTAACTGTGGCATTAAGTTGATGATTTGTTCTGGGGTAAGTGCCTGACCGATGCCTTCACACGATTCACAATGTTTTGTTATTAAATCGCTCATTTGCTGATAATCTCCTGTAACGCTTGTAAAAACCGGGTATTTTGCTCGGGTGTGCCAACAGTCACTCTGATATAGTCATTCATGCCATACACATGTAGGGGGCGTACAATGATGCCATGGGCTTGCAGTTTTTGAAACATGATATTGCCATCCATTGGACATTGCATGGTAATGAAATTTGTTGTTGTTGGCAAATAGTGAATATGAAGATTTTTTAATCCCGCTTCTATTTGTTTAATTCCCGCCGTGGTGAGCTGGATAGTTTTCTGAATGAAATCTTGATCATCGATCGCGATCTCTGCCGCGGTCATTGCGGCGATATTTACTGCGAAGGGTAGTTGAATGCTATATAACAATTTGATAATTTGCGGCTGGGCACAGGCATATCCTAATCGAAGTCCCGCCAATCCGTAAGCTTTAGAAAATGTTCGAGCAATGATGAGGTTTGGATAAGCTGCCAGTAAATCCAATGAATTTTCATGATATTCGGCGTATGCATATTCATAATACGCTTCATCGAGCACTAAAATCGTCGTTTTTGGGATTGAGCTGAGTAACCGCTTTATCTCCCCGTATTCAATTAACATACCAGTTGGGTTATTGGGGTTTGCTATAAAAATCAGGGCTGTTTTGTGATTGCAAGCGGCAATGATGGCATCGATATCCACTCGCCAGTTGTGAGTCGGTGTTGAAATAATGGGTATACCCAATGTTTTTGATTGAATGGCGTAGGCACAAAAGGCATGGTCATGGGTAATCACATGTTTGTCTTGGTGTAATGCAAAACAAATTAACAATAAAGAGATCAATGAATCCGAGCCGTTATTTAGGATGAGCCCATCAGTTTCTATGCCTAAAAAATTGGCAATTTTGTGTCGGAACGCGTGACTGACTGAACTTGGATAGAGTGAAAGGGTTTGGTTTGATAGTTTGCATAAGGCCTGATGAGCGGCTGGACTAAACCCCCAAGCATTTTCGTTGCTCGCTAATTTGATGATATCGGTTAAACCTTGTTCTTTGGCAACAGCTTCGATGGTTTTACCTGGTACGTAAGGCTCTAAAGCTTGAATACCTGCGTGGGTTAATCGAGAAAAATCAACGTGCATGTGAGTTCGCTCCTGGTAAGGTCTTATTTAAACTTGCGGCTTCAGCAGATGGGTGGTCATGATTCCCTGATGTGAGATCATGATTTGGTGCAGTGATTAATGCTCGGACTATATAGTCCTGGGCTAGTTTAGGATGATTGGCTGCGAGTGCCAGCTTTGATAAAAAAATCAGTGAATGACGTTCTTTTAACATGGAGTTAGGTAATTTTAAAGCGAGGGCTAATGCTTTGTCGACTTGATTTCCAGCCCACAATGCTTTGATTGCGAGAAATGCCGTTTGTTTTCGTTCTTGAAAGAGCGTTGCTTTTTGGTAAGCAGCCCAATAAAACTTGGCGCTGTCTTGCTGGGCACTATTTTGCATCGCAATATCTCCCCCAGTTGCTAAGTCAGAAGAGGTTTTTAATTCATGTTGGTCAAATAATTGGTTGTATATTTTTAATGCGATATCTGGTTGATGGAGACCTAGGTTGTCTTTAGCCAGGGTTTTTAATTGTTGGGTTGTGAGGGGTTTCTGTGCCAATGTTTTTGCCATTTGGCGCAATTGGCGCAAATCTTCGATACGGGTTGATGGGATGGTTTGTTGATAGGTTTTGTAGCGCCAGGTCAGATAATCAAACCATTGATATTGGTTTTTTGCAACAGCAGCAGGGCTTGTGTTGATTGTTTTATAGTAGCTAATATTTTCTGCCACAGTCTGGAATCGACCCAAATCAATGGCCTGTCCTATGAGCGCAACCATGATTTGTTGATTTTGAGGATATTCTTTTTTAAATGCTTGGAGATAACTGAGGATGACAGGGGATGGTTGGTGATAGCTGAGTGTTTTTTCTAAAAGATGTTGAGGGAATAGCATAATCAACACACATGAAGCGATGATCATGAACGCGATTACTTCCCATAACGAGAAAAAAGAGGGACGAGATTCTTTGTGATCAGCAATGAATATGAATTTCATCTTCAACCTTATTTGAAAGATAAGTCATGGTGAGATCTGAATTTGACAGCGTATGCAATGAAGATTTTGATGTAATCTGACAGCCAGTCATGTTTGCCATGGTAAATTTTAAAGGCATATACCCTTTAAATTTGATCGTAAAGTCTGTTGTTGTTCTTGCAAAACTGACAACCCGGGCATTCGCTTGAATTAAATAGGGCTCAGTGGGTTTTTGTAGTTGATAATGTAATATGGTTAAACGATCTGGTCCCAAATGGATATATTTATCATCCTTATTTTGTTGAAAACCCAAGACATTTTGGCTTTTTGTTAGGTCAGGGTAACCCATTTGATTCAGTGATCTTATTTCACGTAATTGCCCTTTGGAATAAATAACCCATGCATCCTGATAGCGGTTGATGGTGATCTGATAATAATCCAATACTTTTTTAATATATTCAGAAATATAAATATTCATCACCGGTTGTTTTAAAGCCCATTGATAGACTTTAATCAAGGCTTGTAATGCGGCTGGATAACTTGCGGAATAAAAATGATAATAGATATCAATCGGTTTGAGTCGACGCGGTTTATCTGTAATTTGTAAGGTTTGTATCACTCGCTCAAAACCATATAAAGGACCTCCCAAACCATTCATGTAATAAAAATCGAAATCAATGGGTGCAAAAACTTGATAATAGTCGCCAAATTTAGCAGCCATTGGTTTTACCCCAGTGAGGGAAGGATGGTTGTTGTCGATATGAGTCCCGTTGACTCCGTTGATATTGAGTAAACCCTGTTGATAGGCCAGTTTCAATGTAGCCAAAGGTGGATCTGCCAAACCTGACCAGAAAAAAAGGCGACATTTTTTATTCGCTGGTGCAAGATACTGATTAATAAAATTGACAGAGTTGGTGATTTCTGATGGTAAATTAAACTGGTAATGAGGCAGGGTGAGGTTGTCGGGTTCTCCGTCTGAATTCGCCATGTGTTGTAATTCGGGTTGCCAGAAAATGGGGTGCGAAAACGTATGTGAGGCGATTTCTACCCAAGGTAGATTAAAGATACTGCGGGCAAGATTTATTAATTGCGGAGATAGGTTGGGATTAACGCCGTTTGGAGCGACTTCTCCAGTAACTACCGAAACACTCGTTGGTATTTGAAACCTTTTTAGTACCTTGTCCCGCAATTCAGCTGCAGCCAAACCGCCACCTACCCATTTGGCTTGATCAGAAAAACCATCGCCGTCGACATGCACACTCATCAGCCGACTGCCATTTTCGGTGGTGGTGTCTGGTGTTGGTAAATCAGTTAGCCGCAACGCATCATGCAAAAAATGAAACGGGTTGATTATCCATAAAGCGTAATCAGTATTTGGTAGATATTGCAGGACATAGGGTTGTAAGGCATAGCCTCCCCAGGGAGTAATTGCTACGGCGTCTTGTGTTTGCCGCTGATCATTTTTTAACTGAAGTAAAACTTTGCTGTCATTTGTCTTCAAAGAAAAAAAATCATAAGGCGTTATGGACGGCGTGGTTTCATATCCAACATAATTTTTATCCAATTTGGAGATACTCAATGATTTTGTCGTGGTTTTGTCAAACGCAATGGATAGACCTAAACGTTTTAATTCCGGGGCATCTGTCGGCATGATAAAACGATTGATGAAGACGACTGGAATTTTTGCTGCCATTTGCTTTTGTAACCAATCGAACAGCAACTTATTTTTTTGCTCTTCTGCTTCTAGCCAGATAATGATACCGGCATATTGTTGACTTGGGGTCGCTTGAGGAAGCATTGGTTGGGTCGCCAAGTCGACATATTCAGGAACATACCCCAAGTGTTCTAAGACGATACCAATTTTTGGCAGCGCGCCAGCGTTTCTGATAATTGATTGGTTGATTGCTGATTGAATGACCAATATTTTTCTCGGGACCGGACGCAACTTTTTTAGGTAAATCTGCTGCACGTCTTTATCTGTGATCCAAGGTATCAGACCTTGATTTGCAATTTGGTTGGCCAATACTTGTGCTTTATGTTGTTGGCTTGGTGGCAAATAATCAATAATAATGATGGGTTTTTGCATCTGCTTGAGTTTGGCGATTTCGTTGAACAAGGCAGTTTGATCAGCTTTTGCAGATGGTTCGTATTGATGTTTTAGTTGATTCCAGCCCTGATAAAGTGATTCAATCGCAACAGCTGTTATCTCGTTTTTTACTTGAGGCAGGAGTCGAAAGCCTCGATTTAAGATAATTTTTGCATCTGGATAGCGTTGTTTTATTTGTTGAATCATCTGGACTATTCCAGCAATTTGTTTTTCCTGAAATGTAGGGTCTTGACTGACAAGTAAGTAGGAATCTAAGGTATCTAAAAAAAATCCTCGATATCCTTTTTCCCACAAAGGTGCAATGATCTGCTCTAAAAAAAATGTTTGCCAGGCTCGATTGGTTTGATCAAGGATCGGGTTGCTGTCCCACGCTTTATTTCTACCGATAATCCACGCGCTTTGGATCCCTTCTTTGTACATCACATGATTTGGTATTTCCCCGAGGCTGACATAGGCGAGCGGTTGGTTCATCGCATTGCATTGATTTTGGGGATTAAAATTTGATTGAGGATCAACAACCAGGATGTCATAGAGACACAGCTCAGGGATGGGGATGTGTGCTCCATAAAAAAAAGCAACGGTTGGTTGACCAAACGTTGGTGCGCACAAAAGCAGCATGATCCACAGCAGTGTTTTTAATAACATGTTTGGCTGCCTTTAGAGCGCGAGAAGTATTCAATCTAACATTGTTTATGGATGAGATGAAATAAGATTTTAAAAAGAAAGAAAATGTGTTCAAATGAAATAAAAGGTAACTCCCCACGACATCCCTCGCTGTGCTCTAAAAGACGTCGTAATGTTGAGCGTGGCGAAACATCTTCCAAGTATCAGGAAATCCTGCATTGCGTTTAGGATGACGTTCATCATGGACAATGGGATACATACTTCTCTGCAAGAGAGTACCCGGGAGCGCTAATAATTGTTTGGTTCAATGATAGGGATATTCATCGCTCTTATACAGCCCCCAGTGCTTACCGAGCCCCATCACGCGCTGAGCCATATGAACCTGCCGACTGAACGGGCCCTCCATTTTCCTCAAGCACAATCTTTAAAAAAACCGGTAATCAAACCAGATCTATCAACTATTTCAGCGGTGGTAAAGACGGAGCAAACTCCGTTGTTGTCAAAAGATAGTGTGACCATCATCGAAAATCTACCTTACGATGAGGAGACTTATTCATTAGCTTTTCAAACATTTATATACAACGCCAATGTCACTGATGCTTATCGATTGACTACAATCGCTTTGATGAAAAGACCTCAAGATATCATTTGGCACCAAAGGCTTGCACAAACGGCTATTTGGATTGGACATTACAATGTTGGTTTAAAAGAATGGTTGTATGTGGTCAAGCATACTCAGAACGTGAAAACCATCCAAGTGGTCGCTTCTATTGCAAAAACATTGAATTATTACGCAGTGGTGGTCGAGATGTTAAAGCGTTATCTTCTTATTCATCCTGAAGATGTTGCAGCAAACATTGAGCTCGCACAAGCTGAAAACAAGAATAATCAGCCGCAGGAGGCGCTGTTGGCGTTACAAAAAATCAACGCGACTCATCCAACGCGAGCGGCATATGAGTTAGCTGCAACCATTTATCAAGATATCGGTCAATGGGATGATGCATTGCAAATTTGGCAACAGATAGATTTGTTGTTCGGTCCCGATGTAACCAGTGTCATGGCCCAGGCTGTTATTTATGATACCCGTGGCCAATATCAACATGCACTCAGTGTTTTAAAAAAAGGCATCGCTATTGCTAGCAATACGGATGGTGATTTTTGGGAAGCCTTGGCCGCGATAGCTTGGCTTGTCAATGATAAACCATTAGCAATACTGGGTTATACCAAAAATTCACAGGATATGTCCCATCTCATGAGGTTGATTGAGTTACTGATGCCTGATGATCCCAAACGAGCACTTTTCTATAGTTTACAAGGATGGCGGCAATTTCATCTCCCATTATTCTTATCTCCCGCGCTTTATTTGGCTCAATAATTAAAGCAATGGCAAACGATTCAGGATTTGTTAACCGATTTATCTGGGGAGCAATTAAAAGAAGCCAAGCAAACCGAATTGTTTTGGGAAGTGCAAGCAACGATGTATGGTGCTTGCCATGAGTCATGTTTACAACGTGCGCGCTTATTTGAAGGTGTGTTGTTGCATCCCAAGTTTGCCAATCTGAAAGCCTACTTGTTGTGGCTGATGATCATAAATGGAGAAAATCAACAAGTCAAAATGATGTTGTCTGATTTATATGAAGTGCGCGATGAACCTGTTTTATGGCATGCTTATGCAGCGGGTTTAGACATTTTAAATCGATATACAGCAGCTCTTTTAATGTATCAATCCCATTTGAATCCCCCTGTCCACGATGATCAGGCCATCATTGAATATGCCAATGTTTTAGACAGAGCCAAGTATCATAAAGAAGCGTTTCAACAACGTCTTTCATTGTGGCAACAAATCATGCCAACCTTCATCCAGATGACAGGAGAAGAAGGGCCAGGTGAGCTTCAGAGAGAGACCCTTGAAATATTAGGTCAGCTTGCGCCTTATTTTCTTTCTGGAACAGAACAGTTTGGCATCCTCAGTGCGCTGATGTCGGATAATCCAAATCAAGAAGATTTGAATATTTTGTTAAATTGGGCCGTATCAAAGCGTTATTTTGATCTGGTTGCCTATCTTAAGGCATTTTATTTAAACGAGTCTTTACCAGACTGGGCTGGCATTAATTTGGCACTAAACAACCATGACTTGCCAACATTACAAGCCATCATGGAACATACCGAGCGGTCTTGGCCAAGGGCAGATCGCATCAACGCAGCGGTGAGTTTGGAGAATACCAACTTAGCCAATGATTTGGCATTTGCAGAACTGACCGATAGACCGCTGGCTCATGAGATTTATCGTGAATTCACCCAATATGCGTTAGCAGACGCTGGCCATATCAGAATGAGAGAAGACTATGAAAAGTTTATCAATATTGTTGGTGGACGCACATTGTTTGAGACGAGACTCAGGCTGTCAAATTCATTGAAAATCACACCCTATACCCATCGGACCTGAAGATGCGAACTATGCAAGTTTTAAGCGTTGAAAATTATCATTAATGCGGCACCTCATAATGTCTAAGTACAAGCCGATATTGTCAAAAAATCCAAGGATGGCTTCTGTAAAGTCAGAAAATT
>DAIDKT010000096.1 GCA_027449905.1 Legionellales bacterium | reverse complement strand
CAATAATTTTTTTGATTTTTTTATTAAAAAATATTTTGACAGTGAGGTGAGACTATGAGAGATTGAGCATGAAGTTAAGTTTTACAGCGTTAAAAAATTTTCTCCCGCGCTATTTACACACCTTAAATGACTCTCCCTGGTAATCAATTGAATGTCCAGAATTGAAAGTAATGACTTTGCTTCTGAGCTTGGTTTTATGTGGATTAATGAATTTAATTTGATAATTTGCGTCATCTTCTTTACTAATCAAGCTATTCCATATCGCTTTGGGTTCCAACTCGTGCCCTGGTTCTTGCTCCAATAGTCGCTCATTGGCAAAATAAAAATCACGTGTATCATAATTGCAACTCGCAGAGGGTCTGAGCAAGTCAGAGCCTGATATTCCAGATTTAGTAGGGGTTGGTTTTTTAAGATCTAATAGAGAGTGGAATTCAAGTAGTTGATCAATGATACGTAATGCTAGTTTTTTAGTAACCTCAATAAATTAATTTACGTCAGGATACCTAATCCTTTATCTGCGACCAGATTTAACAACTTCAGGGCCGGACCTGTAGGATGTTTTTCACCGGTCTCCCATTTTTTAATCGTTGATGCGCTCGCATTTAAATATTCGGCAAAAACGGGCTGGCTTAATTTCTCTTTAAGTCTAATTTGTTTAATTTCTCTAGGGGTCAGATCACGAACAGACGGTAAACACATCACATCAAAGGTGTGCATCGTCGCAATATTCATTAGCCCAGAGTCATAAAGACTTTTAGCTGTTTCATGCACAACAGAAAGAATATCACTGTGTTTATCTTTTTTTTGCCTAGTCTTTTTTAGACCAGCATCTTTCTTTGGAGATTCAATGACTTTGTTCATCATACACCTCAATTAAGTCGCCTGTTTTAATAGCACCATCAATTTGATGATCACTGTAACTTAAAAATACTTCGGCCAAGCCCTTTAATGCTGCTTCTTCTTTTTGGGTGATATTCCCACGTTCATTTTTAGGGAATCCATACAAAAAAATAGCTTTATCTTTTATTTTGAATGCAACAATGGTTCTCGCGCCACCGCTTTTACCACGATTGCCTAGGGCTATACGCTTTTTGTAAATATTCCCGCCCAAATTAGCCTCATAAGCTCCTTGTGACAGTTCTTTTGCTGCGTTGAATAGAACATTATCGTCTAACCCCATATCTTTTGCCCGCCGACTAAATAATTTAGTTTTAAAAACCCTCATACTGCACCTCTTATTCTATTAGTATACCACTTTGTGGCACTTTTTCAACCTGGATTATAATTCCTCAAAAAACTTGCCCACGATTATGATTGGTGATTTGGATAAGCTGGCATTTTGTTTAATCGATTTGTGAAACTCTTCAATTCTCCACCGTTTTTGGTAGACTTCGTACATGCGGTCAGCATCAATGGATAAATCATTCGTGATGAGATAAAGCGTTCCTGTTGAGCCATCTGCGTTTGTGAAGACTTTCTTGAGTAATTTGGCAGGAAATGCTATGTCCTTAAGATATACGGTGATTGCGTCACCATTATTCCACTCGAGTGTGTTCACTTGTTGATATTGACCGCTATCAGCATCTCGCTTGGTTATAACAGTTATCGTTTGCATTCATTTCTTGGCTATATGAATCCAAATAAATTTGAAAGAGCGTGGGGACAAATGAAAAAAGTTGCTTAACTAGGTGTGTGCATTTGCTTGACCACTTCAAAATAAGCCTTTCTCATCAGAGAGCTTATAGGCCTTCTCTTTAGGTGATGTAGGGGGTACTTGTTGGATAATAGTGGACGTATGATAGGCCTTAAACCTAGTGTTTACATGGGATGATGAATGTTATTGGGGTTTCTTGGATGGTAAATTGGTGGGGCGGCGTCCATAACATTAGGCATGTAATTGATTGATAATAAATAATTATTTCAATGTGATTTTTAAAAAAGCCCCCAAATAGGCCCCTGTTTGTGGAGTGTTACTCTTGGAATTGAACCGAGTTCCGCCAATTACTGTTCTTCTGTTCGCAAACAGCGAACGCATGTGATATACTTTATTTATATCATTTAGAGAATAATACCATGTTAAAGTCACAGGATTGCGTTGTATTAATAAAGTTATTAGCAAATATCGGTAGTGACTTATCCCAGCGTCAATTATCTGCTGCTTTGGGAATTAGTTTAGCTGAAGTTAATGCAGGCATAAAGCGACTAGAAGAAGCGGGGTTATTAAGGAAAGACAAACAAGGTAAACTTTTCCCTAATGTTCATGCAGCAGAAGAGTTTCTAATACACTCAATCAAATTCCTCTTTCCTGTAAAATTGGGCGAATACACTAGGGGGACTCCCGCAGCAATTGCCGCTCCCATTTTTCGCGATAAAATTGCATTGGGTAATGACCCTATTCCCGTTTGGCCTGATGCAATGGGAGAGGAGCGTGGTGTTGCGCTATTACCTATTCACCCTAATTTATCAAGAACGTTACGAGCAAACCCCGACTCTGCTTTTCATGAATTACTTGTCTTAATTGATGTCATGCGCTCAGGGCGCCCACGTGAGCGAAACCTTGCAGCAGCACTTTTGAAGGAAAAATTAAATCATGCTGGATAATAATGTGGAATTGGCGAATCTACGAATGTTAGAATTTGTCGCAACAAAATTAGGTGATATTCGAAACGATGTTGTTTTCTTGGGAGGATGTACCACAGGTTTATTCTTGTCTGATCCTCTAGTGCCAGATGTGCGCTATACACTTGACGTTGATTGTATCGTGGATGTTATTTCCAGGAATCAATACTACCAGTTAGAGAAAAAACTTAACAAACAAGGCTTCAAGAAATCCATAACGGAAGATGTCATTTGCCGTTGGTTTTATGATGATGTCATTCTTGATGTAATGCCTACTGATGAAACAATTTTAGGATTTGGAAATCGCTGGTATAAACAAGCAATTGAGTTCTCAAACCTTTATTCATTGACTGAGAGTCTTGAAATTCGTGTTGTTACCGCCCCTTATTTTTTAGCAACCAAATTTGAAGCCTTTAAAACAAGAGGCAAAATGGATTTTTACGCCAGCCATGATTTTGAGGATATTGTATCAGTGCTGGATGGGCGCATTGAAATAGTAGATGAAATCAAAAACTCTGATTCAACCCTGCAGGAATACTTGATTAATTCGCTGCGAGAAATCATGATTTCTCCATCATTTAAAGGCGCTATTCCTGGTCATTTTGCTCAATATGGAAGTATTGCCAATGATCGAATTGAATTACTCGAGCAAAAATTAACTTCTATACAGAGTAAGTAACATGAAACTGGCATGGTTAACCGATGTTCATTTAAATTTCCTTGATGCGAATGAACGCAAAAATTTTTACCAAGAAATCATTAACACTAGGTGCAATGGGGTATTAGCAAGCGGTGATATTGCAGAAGCACCCAGTATCAAAGATATATTGCAAGAACTGGCAGAGTTTATTGAACAACCCATTTATTTCGTGCTTGGCAATCATGATTATTATCGAGGTCAAATAGACGCAGTACGCAGAGAAATGGGAGCATTGACTAAATCTAATGAGTATTTATTTTGGCTTCCTGCTTCTAACCCCCTCCAATTAGATACGGATACTTTATTAGTTGGCCAAGATGGATGGGCAGATGGTCGCTTGGGTGACTACCATAATAGTCGAGTCGCGCTTAATGACAGCAGAATGATCACCGATTTATTCCAAGAAAAGATGTTAGGTCGCTCCAAATTACTCGCCAAAATGCAACAACTTGCTGACTATGATGCCAATCAGCTACAAGAACACCTAATGCAAGCCGCAATACTACACCCCCGAAGAATTATTGTTTTAACTCATATCCCACCTTTTGCAGAAGCATGCTTATATGAGGGTAAAATAAGCAATGACGATTGGCTGCCCTATTTTTCTTCAAAAGCATCTGGTGATGTGCTGATGAATATTTGTACCAAGCACCCTAATATCAATTTCTTAGTGTTGTGCGGCCATACTCATGGCAAAGCAAAATACTGCCCACTCCCAAATTTGATAGTTGAAGCTGGCCATGCAGAATACAATCGACCAGAAATCCAGAAAATTATTTCCATCGAGTAGTCATACCCAACTATTATTCTAACCCGCCCCATTTCTGCTTCCATTCAGCATCTTTAATAATTTTTCGTTGATGATTAAGGAAATCTGAAAATCTCTCAGCCTCTGTCACAGATAGTTGGCCTGAAGCGACAGCATGGGTCATTTCTTCAACAATTTTTAGCATATTTTCTGGAGAACTTAGCTCGCCTTCTGGTAAATCAAAAAATATAGCATCATCTCTTTTCATCGGAGGAATCAACCTATCAATACATAGCTTCATTGCCCAAGAGTCACCTAATTTGGCTCGCTCAACCAGCTTATTAACCAAATCCTCTGTGTGTGGCTGTATGAGTGAACGTAGTTGAGTACGTTTATCAACGATCCCTTTTGGTCTTCCACTAGGATTGCCAGATTGTCCTGTTTTAAATGTCATCTTGTTCTCTCCTTGATCTGATCAAGTAGAGCAGTTATTAGCAAATGTAAGCCTGGAAATAACAGGTTAAAGAAAATCTTCTATAGCAATCCCAAAGCGCAACTTTGCTTCTAATAATGTTATATGTACTAAGTGATTGTGCCTTGCATTAAGTCGCTTAAACGTCTTCCAATCCATCCCTTTAGGCTTCCATTCTTCACCATTCAAAATACCTGGTGTCCATTTCAATTGGGTACGTATCTTTTCTGCCTGTCTCGATGCACGATCACCCATGGTTTCGCGTTGACATTGATAAGCTAGATTATAACAATGACGACATGCAAAAACACTTCCTCCATAAAGGATGGCAACACGACGATCACACCCCCTGACTGGACACATAAACCAAGGCCGCCTACCGCCTAAATTACAATCCACCCACACAACAGGGACTTGATAGCTATAACTTTTCCGCTCTTCACCATCTCTTATATTTTGGTAGTGTAGTGTCACGTAGTCCAAATCGGGGGCTACATCCACATAAATGGATGCAGCTATTTCTCCCTGATGTTGCCATTGCCGAACAAAAGAACTATTCGGGGTTAGTAATTTTTCACGCTTCCACCTGCGTATATCAATATTCCGATAACTGCTGGTTGTAGCTTTCGCCCCATAATAAAACTGCCTTCCACTGCCATAACCACCCATGTTTCCCTCCTTATTTTACCGAAATCAATTGGAAAATTTGACTTTTATTCTCCGTCTGATGCGCGACGATATGCCCGAGTTATATCGACAGTTTTCACATTTTGAGTGCTATAAACTGACGAAACCGATGAAACTGATTCGATACGCCACCTTTCTGCAGAAGTACTACCACTGCATCGAGTAAAGCGAAGACCATCCACAATTTGCCCCTGATGGCGCTTGATCCACCGTCCCAATCTATGCCGATTAATTTCGCCGCGCTCATCAGCAATATCATGGAGTATTTCCTTTAGCTCTTCATTCCCATGAAGCATTGATTTGCTTACAGCATCTCGCACCATCGCAGGCACGTTTTCAAACACGGTTTGCCAAGCAATTAAAAGTCGACCTAGTTGTTCACGATCGGGATCTTCTTTTATTGCTTCAAAGATGGATGCCGCTGGATCATGGTATCCAAGCCATAGGAGTGAATGACGGCAAAAATCTGACCAGTCACCAAAGCCTGCTAATGACTTACATTTAGCTCTTGGTTTTTCAGCAGCAATCCACGCACGCACGATAGTTATCGCAGCAGATACGTAACGCTCTCTTTCCTGAAGCACTTCTGCAATCAGGTTAGGGCGTTTGAATGTCCGAGCAGCCGGAATCTCAACCTCGGGATTAAGATTGATGCTAATACAGCGTCGTGTCATATCTTTTATCGGGGTCACATTATTGCCGCTAGACAAGAAAACTGCCCGAGTACTTACTGTTGCAGTTTTCGACACACCTAATATTCGACCAGTTATAAATTCTGAGGTTAAAGCGGTGCATAAGCTTTTATGTGGTAAAATATCACTTGTGAGATTGTCAAATTCGATTACTGCTGGTGCACGTAAAAGCTCTGCTAATAGTAGTTTTCGACATTCTTCATCATCAGCGGGGAACGTGGTCGGCGTTCCTTGCTGGGGTGAGGCAAATGCAGTGATTAGAGCACAAAGATAGGACTTACCCGAACCAACAGCATGCGCACGAACATGAATCATTGGTGCATTAACAAGACTTGGCCGAATCGCTGCAGTCAAAATTGCCGATAAAGCGGCTGCTCGATCCTCCTCTGTAGCAAAACAAAACTCCTCTAAAAGCTCATTTAATACCTTTAAAGAAGACTCCGCATCTTCACGTGTTGGCTTATCAGGAATTGAAAACCGCCTATTATCAAAGACACCAAACATGCCTGTATCCAGATCATATCCAGCCAATTTCATTAAACTTCCATCTGGTCGTAGATAAGGCTGTCTTGCTAAACCATTTATTACAGGTAAATGCCGATAACTGTTCGAATCAAACAAGATTGTTGCATGACGAGCAGGTGGGTCTATACGCACAAACTCTTTTGCACGCCCATCAAACTGCTCCCATGTCGCAACGCTAGAAAGGGCACGTACAAGAGAGGGCTGAGAGATTGCTTGTATTATTGTTTGCTTGGTGCTTTTATCCGTATAAACGTAAACGATTATGCCACCTCTTTGATAGTATTTTCGTGTATCAGCCAGTTCACACTCAGCAATGTCCACAATACGATCCATCTCTCCTTTAATCACTCGTATTACGGGTTTCATACGCGCAGACTTAACATTAATATTCAGAAAGTTTAATAAGTCACGGATATGCCTTTTACTGCAATGACCATGCTGACATTTGAGACCACCCATCGAATAATTACCATCTGGTTCAAAATAGGCTGTGCCGCTATCCATTAAGTCGGTATGCTCATTTACCCATGGACAAGTGATATCATGTTTGCCTTCACCTAATGGTGACTTGTAGAGCCCATGGCTCCTTAAAGCAGCAAGTACAGCGTTTTCCTCGGGACGTGGAGTCCAAATTTGCTCACTATCTGCATCACCTGCACCTTCAGTTTTGTTGTAATCACGTTTTGTCCGCTTTTTTTCAACAAATTCTAATTGGAGGCCATCAATCAACTCCTGTATGGAATAACGGTTATCAGGTAACCATGATTTCAATTGACACTGAAATGAGGGCTCATATTTTCCATTCACTGCTATAGGTAGTCTAGCTAGTCTGGCTGTTGGACCATTAGCACCAGGATCACATAATCCAGCACTCACAATTGCATTCATAAGCTGGTCGGCCAATTTGCTATCATTAATTGGTTCGGCCAATAGATACCCCACTTGGAAATTCTCAGGTGAAGTTTCTAAAATCCAGCTTGGTTCCAAGGTTAAACGATCAACTGGAATCTTACTTCCGATGTCGTCCAACATCACAGCATGCAGCGTATAAAACAGTGTTTTTTTACGTCTATACTCACCGGCTTCATTTGGCTTGAAGCGAGCCAAACTAAAATAGTTGTTCGCATCACTGGGTAGCTCAATTATAGAGGCGTTATCCCATGGTTTTCCAAACCATTTTTGTTTAGCAACTTTAAGTGGGTTTCCTTTAAAGCTAACAATTATAGGCTGCTCATCGCTTGGTTTATCACCGAAAATCCTTTTCAGGAAGTCAATGTTGTTTATCGTGATGGTTTTATCGCTTTTATCAGTTTTTACATGATTGGAAGCAAAATTTGTCCGGCCATCATTCGTGAGTTCATCCATGATTACTTCTCCTCATACACCATGTTCAATTAGATGACGTATGTCTTCTACACGCCACGCAGTTGTACGAGGTCCTAACTTCACAGGTTTGGGATAACGGCCAGATTTCACACCTGCCCACCATGTGGATTTACCAACAGGTATAATTGCAGGAATGGGAGGTATTGCTTTCTTATTGCCTAGAATTTGAGTAAGTCTTAAATATCCAATTGGGGGTAATTGATACATTTGCACCCATCCTTATTTTGTTTAGGTTGGATACATCTTCTGTTGTCTAAAAAAGTATTACACCGCAACTACGGTAAGCATTACCGCAGTTGCGGTAATGGATTAGGTTGAGCGTAGGCTTTGATTGGCATCAGCAAATTTTTGTTCAAGTGTTCTGTGTGCAATGCCTGGTTTATTTGAAAAACATGCTAAAAGTGCAGAAATTATTGATGCCTGATTTTCATAGGCAGATTGCGCTTTTCCGCTAGGAGACTTTGACAGCATCAGATATAACAACCCACCAATGATATTTAAATAGGTTGTTTCTGATCGCGCTGCTGGAGTATTGTTTTTATCGACCATCGACTTTAAAGAATCATTTTCTCCACGCAGAACATCTCGTTCATCAGTCAGTTTTTTGTTTAGTGTTCGCAATTTTTCAATTTCAGAATGGGCAGCATCACGATCAGCCTGTAGTGAACGGAATGAATCTACATTAATTGCCGTATGAGTTTTTCTCTCAATATCATCAAATAGAAATGCTGGTTTGTTAGCGGGGAATTCTTTTGATATCCATTCTTTGAGATGTACACGAGAAACATGCCTTCGCGCAGGAGCTACGTGGTCAGAAACAACCTGACCATTTTCACGGCTAACAGGAAGAGCTTTATCCATTATAGCATTCTGCATTACTCGACACTTTACTTCAAGACATTTGACGCTTGGGTGTCGGAGTACACCAGGAGATACTTCAATAGCAGCACTTAAATATTTATCAACCATATTAGGTGGCACACCACACCATAAGGCTGCAGCAACCGGTATAGGGTATATAGAATAATGCGCTTGGATATCTGCACAATCCTCATTTTCCCAAGGTCTATCCATAGAAACTCCTTACTACTTCTTATTGGGGGGTAACATTTTCTAAAATATTTGGATTGTATAGTGTTTTACTGTACATTGCAGTACATATGATATCGTATGTAGACTAATCTTATGGAAAATTATGGCTATAAATAAAACAGCCACTTTGACTTTTCGCATTGCTCCCGAGCTTAAAGACGCGCTGCGTGAAGCTGCATCTCGTGAGCATCGCTCTATTGCAAATATGGTGGAAGTACTGATCCGACACCACTGTAAGCAACATGACATTTGTATTGTGGAAGAAAAATCACTAACCCTAACGAATGATCTTGAAGAATTTTAGAATGTACTCTAGCTCGCATACCACAGTTACTTAACCACTTATAAATAGGTTTGGAATGTTTATTTTACCCATCATCGAAACGGATAGATTGATTTTAAGGCCTCCTCAATTGGGAGATGAAGACCTATTGAATCAAGCGATTAACCGTTCATTGCCCGAGTTACAGCGCTGGATGCCTTGGGCCATGGATCCAAGCATGCAACCCACAATCCAATATGTAACAAATGGGGTTGCTACCTGGTCCTCTGAAAGTCCACATGATTTCCCTCTCGTGCTTATCGATAAGCAGTCTCAACAAATCATCGGGGCAAGTGGGTTCAATGATCGTAGTAAGCCAGAAGTCCCCATGTTTGAAATTGGTTATTAGCTAGAAACAGCGTTTACCAGACAGGGTCTAACTACAGAAATGGTAAAGGCGCTAACGTGCTTCGCTTTCCAATCATTTAATGCTGCACGCGTACAAGTTGTGACGCAGGTTGGTAATGATGCTAGTCGGCGAGTAGCCGAAAAATGTGGATTTATTTTGGAAGCGACGCTCAAAAACTATTGTGTGGATTGCAGATCTGGAAAACCTGCGGATGATTGGTTATTTGTTCGGTTTAATGGGGAGGGTTTGCAATGAATGTTACGTCAAAATTAAGCATGACTTGGCTGCTTAGTTATATTTCGATTGCCTCCGTTTCTGCAGCGATAATTACACCCGCATTGCCTAATATTGACCGCACATTTGCCTTGAGTACAAGTACTGTTGAATGGATTGTGTCAGCTTTTTTAATTGGTTATGTGATAGGGCAATTAGTTTATGGTCCTTTGGCTAATGTTTATGGCCGCTTAAAAGCACTTCAATGGGGTCTCAATATTAATATCCTAGGGATTTTGCTTTGTTTGCTCGTGAGTTTTTATCCCAATTATCTATTGCTTTTAATTGGTCGGTTTATTACAGGACTTGGTTCTGCTGCGGGGCTGACGTGCACTTTTATGCTTATTAATGAGTGGTTACCAGAAGAACAACGTAAAACTGCAATGTCTTATTCAATTTTATCTTTTGCTTTAGGGATTGGTATTGCTGTTCTGCTAGGCGGTATTATTACTCAATATTCACAATGGCAAGGTTGCTTTGTCTTTCTGTTGTTGCAAGGCATAATGATGCGGATTGGCATTTGTGTTTTTGATGAAACATTACTCAAACCTAAATCCTTTCATATTCCTACGTTACTTCGTGACTATGGACATGCATTGGGTTCTTTTAAATTGCTGACTTTTTCTTCGATTTGGGGCGCTTGTTCAGCAGTAGGCTATTGCTATTCAGCTGCAGCGCCTCAGATTGCACATAAATATTTACATTTATCAGCCTCCGAATATGGTTATTGGAACGTACTCAATATCATTGGTATGTTGATTGGCGGCTTATCCGCACGAGTCCTGATGCAACGTTTTTCTGTAATGAGAGTTATTGCACTGGGTTATATTGGTTCTTGTCTCGCATTGCTGAGCTTAATAGCTATGCTGTATTTCAATAATAACGCTGTCCTTTGGTTTTTTATATCGACTTGCCTACTGTATTGTTGTAGTTCCTATCTATTTGCAGGAGGCTCTTATATGGCTTCCAATGCTATTGAAGATAAAGCAAGTAGCTCTTCCATGATGAGCTTTATTAATATGGGTGTAGCCACATTAAGTGTTGTAGTGATGGGATATCTTTCTTCTAACCCATTTTTTGGCTTTCTTTGGATATTAGGTGGTGTGTTTTTTATCACGCTAGCTTTATTGTTAAAATTTAAAATTAAAAATAAGGGAGCATGAAGATGTATCCAAACCCCAACGATTTATACCCAATACAAGGCTCTGAAAGAACGGCTTTTTTAAAAAATATCATCAAAAATCCTAATATTATTGTAGGTGATTACACGTACTACGACGATCCAGTCGATATTCATAATTTTGAAAAAAATGTGCTTTATCATTTCGATTTTATTGGCGATAAATTAATTATTGGAAAATTCTGCCAAATCGCAACTCAAGTCAAATTTATAATGAATGGAGGTAGCCATCATTTAGGTGGATTCTCTTCATTTCCTTTTGTCATTTTTCAGTCTTATTGGCCCGAAGTTCCGTTTAGTCCTAATCGTAAAAAAGATACGTTAATAGGGAATGATGTCTGGATTGGATATGATGCGACGATCATGCCAGGCGTGACTATTGGTGATGGCGCTATTATTGGAACACGTTCAGTGGTAACTAAAGATGTACAACCTTATGAAATCGTAGGTGGTAATCCAGCCCATGTTATTCGCAAACGTTTTGATGATGAAACAATAGATTTTCTTTTGCAATTGCAGTGGTGGAATTGGCCGATAGAACAAATTAGAAAACATGTATTGGCTATTATGAATGGCGATAAAGTGGCATTAGAAGGTTTATTATCGTGACTCCGATTCACCTGTTAACAAATTGGGTTAAAGAAGAAAAGTCTCTTGGTGCACAAAACGCCCAACACGCTGTATTGTCGACACAAGGACTTAATGGCCAACCTCATAGCCGAGTAGTGGCACTTCGTGAAATTACAGAAGATTGGCTATTATTATTTACTCAAAAAAGAACCCGCAAGGTTGAAGAAATGTAACCATTCACCACAATCCGCCCCTTCGGGTCGGTTTGCGGTGATGCATAAAGAAATAACAAGGATTTTTCATTAAAAAGATCAAATAGTTCTTGACACAGTTTTTCGTGTTTTTTTTAAAAATGATGATGCAAGCAAG
>DAIDKT010000095.1 GCA_027449905.1 Legionellales bacterium | reverse complement strand
AGTGTTTGGACAGTAGTTACCACTTGTTTTTATTACATAAATTAACACAAAAGCAGCCTCTTGAATTATATGACAATTTGTCATATGTTTTTCATTATGGTGCCCATTGGAAGAAAAACAATTGCAGAATTTGGCGTTTCTTACCCACAAAGTAGAACGCCTTTAGCTGTATGGGAAAAAATAATCTCTAATACATATTACAAAAACTTTAACGAATTGAAGTTAACATTTCCAAGTGCAGACTATGTTTGTCATCAATATACGGTTTTTAATATTAGCGGGAATAAATTTCGGATAATTTCTGAAATTGATTACTCTGCAAATGTGGTTAATGTAAAACGCGTATACACACATTAACGTCTCACCGAGTGTATTTTTTTAATGTTTAGCTTTTTCAAACATCGAGCTATGCTCGAAAGTTGTGTACGGCAATAAATTGACGAATTAATTAGGCGGTGTATCCTCATTAACTGACAAAAGTTAATGGATAAATCCAAGAGGAAACACCACCATGCAGAAAGATACTGTTATTGCGTTTAAAAAGCCAGACACAAATGAAGATTTACTAACAGAAGTATTACGCCAAGGAGCGCGCCAACTGCTTGCGAAGGCGATTGAGGCTGAGGTGAATGAATTTCTAGAACAGAGCAATAATCCTGACTCCAAATCCCGATTTGTGCGCAATGGCTATTTGCCAGAGCGCGAGATACAGACAGGCATTGGGACAGTTGCTGTTGAGGTACCACGGATACGTGATCGTGAAGGCAAAATACATTTTAGTTCATCAGTCATTCCAAAATATTTACGCCGTAGTGTCAGCATGAATGAGTTTTTACCGGTGCTGTATTTGAAAGGCATCTCTACCAATGATTTTGTGGATGCATTAACGCCATTGATTGGCGAGAACGCAAAAAATTTATCGCCAGGAGTTATCAGCCGATTAAAATCTGAATGGGAAGACGAATACCATGCATTCCGACAGCGAGATTTAAGCAAAAAACGCTATGTTTATTTTTGGGCGGACGGCATTCATTTGCAAGCACGCATGGAAAATTCTAGCGAATGTGTGTTAGTGATTATTGGTGCAACCGAGCAAGGTACAAAAGAATTATTAGCAATTGAAGGTGGCCATCGTGAGAGTAAAGAATCCTGGCTCTCAGTGCTATTGGATCTAAAGCGCCGTGGATTAACGATAGCGCCAAGCCTATCGATTGGCGATGGTGCATTGGGTTTTTGGGGCGCATTAAATGAAGTGTATGGCGAAACGCGTCATCAACGTTGTTGGTTTCATAAGATGGGTAACGTGTTAGATAAGTTACCGAAGTCGTTTCAAACAACAGCAACAAAGCAGTTACAAGAAATATGGATGTCGCCAACACGTGATAAAGCACACGATGCATTTGATTCATTTATTAAAACATATGAACCTAAATATTTTAAGGCGACTGAATGTTTGCAAAAAGATAAAGATGAATTACTGGCATTTTATGATTTTCCCGCAGAACAATGGGCGCATCTACGTACAACAAATCCGATTGAATCAACGTTTGCAACAGTGCGGCATAGAACATGCAAATCAAAAGGTGCATTTTCACGTGCAACGATTTTAACAATGGTTTTTAAATTGTGTGAAAGTGCTGAAAAACGTTGGTTGCGATTAAGAGGGTTCAACTACTTGGCTGATGTTGTTAGAGGTATAAAATTTACTGATGGCATACGTCAAGAGATGAAAAATGGGTCAGTGAATGTTGGAGAAGCCGCCTAATGAACTTCGTCTCGTACACAACATTTGACTGTAGCTCTCAAACATCAGGGATACGTGTTCTAATTCATCCATGTTCTTTACCTTGTTATAATATTCATTAAATAGAGTGAGTCCTTTATTTTTTTTATTATAAAAAGCATTTTTTGGACCTTCTCGTTTGTTCCTCTGCGGCAATACTTACCCACATTTTTTATCCAATCTAATTATTGCCCATAAAATTTTCTCTTATTTCCTTTAACAATCAAGGCTTTTTCTCTTAAATTTGT
>DAIDKT010000094.1 GCA_027449905.1 Legionellales bacterium | reverse complement strand
ATTCTGAAACACAGTCATCATTTATACCCTGTATCACACGGAATGAATGACGACTATGCTGATTTTGTGATAGGGTTGGTCAAAGAAGTAAAAGCAATCGACACCACGGAATCTAATTTATTAAAAATCATTGACTTGGCCATCGGCTCTATTTCTTCCTATGAAGAACGCAGAAAAAAGCTCAGTCATACCGTTTAAGAAGTTTGTAGATATGGATGTAACAGCTGTAAAACTAAGGCTTCACCCTAAAGCCCATGAATTTCTCTTTGAGCACTATGCCATCGTGCGCAAAGTATTTTCTGATGTGCTCGGACAAATAGAAACCGACTATATTTCTATTGCCCTGATTAATTCATCACAACAGGTTTTTTTCCTGTCATCCAAGCCATCAATAGAACAAAATCTGATTGA
Source organism: Legionellales bacterium (assembly GCA_027449905.1). GTDB lineage: Bacteria > Pseudomonadota > Gammaproteobacteria > Legionellales > Legionellaceae > DAIDKT01. The sequence goes on along the minus strand of DAIDKT010000094.1, from coordinate 2,145 downwards.
GAATCACCTGTGGCCCTTTGATGGATGCAACCAGCCTGACTTCTTCAATCAAAATCAGCCCAGACTTTGGAGCGAACTTCCCCATAAAGACTGCCAGGAAGCCATCGAGAAACATAAACAGATTGACCCCGGGCTTGTCTCAGGTATTGCCATCCCGGATGAATTTGACTGCTACAAAGTGGTTTTTTCATTTGGACTCAAACGAATCAACCCTGATATTGAACATAAAAACCCCATCCACTGTAAGAAACTCCTCGCGATGGGTAAGTTTTCATTGCAGCGTATCAAGGAATATTTAACCTTCCCCGACAAGCTGCCGGTAAAACACATCAAACCCAAACTGACATTAATCATAAACAACAAGGTGCGTCATGAGTACTCTCTTGGATAAAGACAACCCAATTTTAAGACACATTGCAGAGCCAATAAAAGTCACGGAATTTGGCACGCCATGGCTCAAAAGCCTTGTACAGACCATGATTGACATCATGGCTAAGAAAGCCGCTGTAGGCGTTGCTGCACCGCAAATTGGCGTGAGCAAGCGCGTTATCGTCTTTGGCACCAATTACACCAAACGCCGACAACCAGAACACCCTATTCCAGATACCGCACTAATAAACCCCACACTTAAAGTACTCTCAGAAGCCATTCAAACCGATTACGAAGGCTGTCTAAATTGTGATGACATCATGGGGCAAGTTCCCCGAGCAATGGAAATTGAATACTCAGGATTCGATGTGGAAGGTAACCCAATCACTAAAAGAGCCACAGGGCTTGAGGCGCGAATACTACAATAGAAGTTACGCATTGACGGCCTGAAAAAACTGTGGGTTCATGTGACTCATGCTAGGCGCAAAATTAGTGATAAAGGCAGATATTACTTCATTGAACAAATTGCGTTGTAATTGGTAACAATTTTCTATCACATCGGTGGCGCGCATATGTTGTAACTTCACATAAGCACAAATAGAGGCAAATATATGGTTTTTCACAGCAACTTTTCCCCGTACTTGAAAATTCTCAATATGGCATACCTGTTTAATGGCGCGATGATACTGTTCAATTTGCCAATGGCAGTCATGCAAGGACTCAAACTGAGCTTGCGTAAACGTATCAAGCCGTAGTCCATTATCAATGGAATCATTTTCCTCAGGTAGGTGAATGATGTAATGCCGAACTTGGTTTTTTAAGCTCGTCCGAAACAGCTTTACCTGCCCAAAATCACGCAACCACACAACCAAGCCGTCCTTTGGAACGTCTAGGCTCTGCACCTGAACCCATGTACCTTTTACCATAGAAACAAGACGATTAGCTTCCAATGCAAACAAGAAACCTAGCTGATGATTTTTTATCGTTTTTAGGTTTTTGACACAACTGTACCAACTGTCCCCAGTAACGTAGGTGGGTTCAAGCCCCCAAGATAATACCTCAGCTAACATGTCTAAAAAGTAATCGTTTTTTGTCTTGTTATCTGCTTTATCATAAACACGAAAATTAACAGGCTGGTGCTGTCCGTGTGGATCCGTGTAATACAAGGTAATCAGGTTTATTCCTTTCACAACCGTATGATGTTTTCCTGACCAATAGTGCCCAATAAAAGCAATGTATTGTGCATAAGGTTTATCCAGTACACTGTCATCGACACTTACTGTTCCACCCCGTAGATTCAGCTTGGGCTTGACTTCATTGAATAAGTCCTGTGGCGAGTATGATTCTCGATTAAGGAAACGATTGACGCTATCATGCGATATATGCAGCAACGACCCCAATCGACTACAACTTACGCCATTCGGTTCGCTTAATAAGAAACCCATGTAGATGGGCAATGTACAGCGCGCAGTTGATGGTCTCGTAATAGTCCTTATCACAGCAAAAAATCCTTAAATTCCTTTATTCACCTGCTTCGCATTATCGGATTTTTTATAGCGCTGTCAATGCGTAACTTCTATTAAATACTTAGGCATATCTATGAAACTGTTGCTTTTTTGTGAAATAAGTAAAGGTGGGTTACGATTTGTTTTTGGATTTTTCCCGATCAAATATAGTCCATATGGAAATTATTGACACAACAAATCTTTGCCTGTAGATTGCCCTCCAATCTCGGATGTTTGTGGAAGAATCATGATTAAAGATCTTATAAAAGTC
>DAIDKT010000093.1 GCA_027449905.1 Legionellales bacterium | reverse complement strand
AAGAACGCAGATACTATCAGGGCCCGAGTGAACGTATTTCACTTAACCAGAGGCCGAATACATGACTGCATCTCAACCTTTATTTTGTTTAAATGTTAATACAATCCTTGACAACCAGGGCGGGGTCCATACATGACGTGGGGAGTTACAATAATTTTTAAATAAATATATTATACATCTGAATAAAATAAAATTTACAAACAAATTTTAACAAGTTCTATATCTATCTTCTAAATGCGGCACTAGTTATCAAAGAAACGTTTGATTTTCATCAAATCCTGGTAGGCTTTTTTCTTATCAGCAGGATTACGCAATAAATAAGCGGGGTGATAGCTCACCAACACTGGGATACCTTGGTAATCACGCGACGCTTCTCGCATTTTATATAAAGTTTCATGACGATTGTCAAAAAATGCCCCGGCAAACGGACCAAGCGCCAAAATCAACTGAGGACGAACAGTTGCAATTTGCTGCGCCAGATATCCTTGACATTGCTGAATCTCATGTTGTGATGGATTACGATCCATATCAGGTCGACACTTCAATACATTGGCAATATAAGTATCTTTTTCAGAAAACCCAATACTATGCAACATCTGATTTAACAAATGCCCGGCTTTGCCTACAAAAGGTAATCCCTGTTGATCTTCGTGATAATCCGGGGCTTCTCCCACAATCATCAGTTTGGCACCTACATGTCCACGAGCAAAAACAGTTTTTGTCCGCGTTTGATGCAAGGGGCAGCGTTCACAAGCTGCCACCTCCTGTTGCAGATCATGAAGTATTGATAGCGAGTCTTTTGGGTTCACAACGCCGGAGTCACGTCTAATCCATGTCTCAATTCCCATTTGTTGCAAATAATATTGCTTTAACTTATTGTTAGTGGTTGCACCATGCGACACAGCTCTCATCTGATTAATAGTGGAATCATTTTGGGATGATGTGCGACAAGCCTGATTAAAATACATGCTGTCCGCCATTGACCGCAATATTCGCACCGGTAATAAAAGCACTGTCATCCGCGGACAAGAAGACCACCACTCGTGCAATCTCTTCAGGTTCTCCTAGTCGCCCCACCGGGATTTGAGAGATAATCTTGTCACGAATATCCTCACGTACATCCATGACCATTTTGGTTTTAATATAACCTGGTGATACTGTATTAACCGTAATCTGTTTATGGGCCACTTCCTGAGCGAGTGATTTGGTAAAACCATGCATTCCGGCCTTGGCTGCTGCATAATTGACTTGTCCGCGCTGTCCTTTTTGGGCATTAATAGATGAAATATTGATGATGCGACCAAATGAATTGGTGATCATTGAATCTAACACTGGTTTGGTCAAGTAGAAAACACTATTTAAATTCACTGAAATTACCTGCTCCCAATCGTCAATTTCCATTTTATGGCACAATTTATCCCGCGTAATGCCAGCGTTATTGACTAAAATATCAATCTGACTGTGGGTGTTTAATAATGATTGTACTGCGCCTTGACATGCCTTGGGATCGGATATATCAACATATAATTTTTCTATATCATAACCCATCTGTTGTTGTTTATCCTGCCACTTTTTCGCCGCAGCATGATCGCCACTTTTTTGATAAGTTGTCACAACTTTAGCGCCCGTGCTGGCCAAAGCTTGGCAAATAGCGGTTCCAATCCCCCCCATACCGCCCGTCACCAAGGCAACACGTCGTGGTTTAATGATTTCGGTTTTATTAGTCATGAATTATTCCCTCTGCAATCATCCGTAAAATACAGTTGCCACAGGCGTTAACATTACGCTAACGAACGTGAATAATCAACCATTCTCATTACAGCAACTCGCTCAAAGCACAGTTCCAGCCAGGGTGGACTGATATACACTTTCAGCACGGGAATTTCTATACAGGAGGAGCAGCAGGAGGATGGCCAGAGGCCGCATTCACGATGGGGTTGTTATCCCCTTTCACTTCTTCAGCTAAGGGATCAAGAGACATGGCTAACTCAGTTTGTGCAATCGTTTCAAAGGCTAATTTTTCAACTTCTAGACTTTGTAATTTTTGTTGTAATCTAGACATAGAGGTTGATAACCCTGGTTGCAGCCATTCACTGTTCACCACACAGGTCTCAATACAAGTCAAAGTCAACAAGGCAAGCCCAGCTACAGTAATGGCATTAAAAACAAGGGTGGCACCACCGATAAAACTACCTGCACCGAGAAAAGGGATGGGAATCAAACCGAGGGTGAAGACAGCAATCGCCACCATCAAAAGACCACACACCAAACTCTCTAAAGCTTTCCATAAGTTTAACTCGGTTGCCTTGATTTCAGCCAATAATTCTTGTGCCGTATCCATTTTTATTTTACCGGTTGAGGTGTGACCCTGCTGCGCGGTATAAGCCAATAAGGTTTTTAGTATCTTAGGATCGTTCTGTGAGATCAAAATTTCATCTACATCCATGGAGCGAGAACTTCCAAACCCAAGCCAACTATCGCTTTTTGTTGGCAAGCAATTATCAGGAATTATCCCTGTCTTTAGTTCGCCATCATTCCTTACAACGTAGTATAAACCTTGGTCACAAGGATAAATATACAATGTACCCGGCTTACATTTGTCCCTATCTATCTCATTATTAGCGGTTAACGGTATTGCATCAAGAAAATAGCTTGAACGGTTTGTTATCAACTGGTACACCTCTTCACAAGACAAATCTATTGAAGAGTCCCTCCCTTTTCGCTTAGCCAATAGTTTTTTTTCAGTGAATGGTTTTACATTCATCAGACCGGTGTGACCAGATCCATCGGTAAAAAATAATCGTGGATTATCGGTGCCAATTAGATAAAAACAATTTTTTTCACGATTTGCTTGATCGGTATTGGCCGCGACCTCACTATCATAGAAATAAAGCTTATGGTGCGAGCGCAGATAGTGACGTGCTTTATCGGATTCAGGATTTTCGACACATGCTCGCATCATCTCAATCATTCGCAAACGTTGTTCCATCGGCACCAAGGTAATCGGCACCAAAGAATGATCGCCTGCATCAACCAGGTCTTGCATGAACTGCTGGGCTTCTACACAACGAGCCAAAAAATCAGGGCTTACCAAAGAGGGTGATGGTATTAGTTGTGATGCCACGGTCTCAGAAAATATATTTTGAATAATACGTTGTCTAGAGAACGCTTGAGATGTGGTTGTATCGAAAATATGATTAGCACCTATATTAGGCTCTGTCTGAGCAAATTCGCCCTTCGTATTCATGCTCATGCACGTATATGTATTACCCCTTGCCTCTTGGCACCCCAAATAAAGAACACCAGGCCGCAACTCAATTGGCGGTTTTTCCTTTTGATGTGAGGACCAATATTGTAGTTGGTTGAATTCCATCGGAGTTAAAATTTTCACATCATAATATTGTATTGCTAGATCTAGATTGGTTTTTTTTAAATCGGGAAGCTCAATATTAGCGGGTATTTTGTATTCTTGCCTTAATGTCTGGCGATCGATCACTGCTGACTCCTCTTGGATATGAGCAGACGAAGCTCGCCGTCGATACTGCGTTTTCATAAATTGATTATTTTTAGCATCAAACCAAATATACACTTTATCTATTGGATCTTGGTTATTATCCATTGGTTTTTGGGCCGTAAAGACCGTATTCGGTATCTTTTCTATCTCTTGCTTCAATGGTTGTAACGTGGCTGTGTACTGGTCCCAGAGTTTTTCCCGTTGAGCGATAATGTAGGTCAACCGATTTGCCGCTTCATTATATTGATATTTTTCAATGTATGGATCATAAACCGTGGTTTTAGGTCCCAGTATTGTGCTGCTAGGTTGCTCTCTATCGAGGCCAGTAGCCAATGAAGTAGAGGCTTGCGTAATCGCGGTCGATAATTGCGGAGAAATATTCGCAATTGTTTTTTGTCGATAAGGAACGCGATAAGAACTACTATTGTCAGCAAGCAATTGATTGATGATCTTGATGTCATATTCGTTTAAAATAAACCCGTCTTGCTTATATTTATCCAATTTTTCATTAAAAGCAAGCCCGTTGATCTCGATTGTTTTCTCTTGATATATATTCCTTACCCCGAGAAAACCAATCTTCCAGACACCGGTTTCTTGAAAAATTAAGACCTGCCCCTTCCGAGCAAGTTTTTTACGATTTTCTTCAGTTGATAATGCTTGATCGTTAGATGGTAATTTGAAGACGCGAGCACTGAAACCTTTTTCAGCATGATCATAGCCATATTTATCCCATTGATCGTGATGATCCGCCAGTTGCGGATTTTCAACCACATCCAATAAGTGACCCAATTTTTGATGGAGTTCAGGTTTTTTGGTACTGGTTACTTGGGGTATTGGGTTGCTTTTATCAACAAAATAAATATTGCCTTCATTATCCCCATTGATAATGACCCAAGAACTGTTGGGAAGCTCAGCCAAGGCCCTGTCGTCTGATAGCATCTTGGCATCAGACCAGATCCTCAGACCACAGGTTTGCTGCTCAATGTTTTGATTCAAGGATAGATCGCTTTGGGCAATTCTGGTTGTTGTATTAAAAGCATCGATGCGCTCTTGGCTGTATGCACTAGAAAATGTATCCGTGGTCCATGCTCGCCACGTACTCCGTTGCTTTTCCAAAGCAGCGGCGTATTTCGTTTTTGAGTCTTCTCTCCCTGCTTTGGTACGTAACTTATAGATCATGGTCGAATCATCCACCATCGAAGCAAATTTCCCAAATTTAGGGGCGATGCGTCTCGCCGATCGAAGATACTCGATTATCGACGTCCCTTGATAGGCTCGCTCCATCATCTCACGTGCAAGCTTCAGATTTGGATCATTTGGAAATTCTTTGCCCAACAGTTTTTGCATCTGTGGTTCAGAATAGATGTATTCTTTACCCAATGGTTTGTGGATTTCGGTATCTAGGTTATATTGCTTATCGAATCTTGTTTTAAAAGCTTTTGATTCTATTGCTTCCAACCGGTTTTCTTGCCGTTGATGATAGAGGTTCCATCGTTGTTCTCCATCCCACCCATGGGTTTGGAAGTATAGGATATATGCAGCTTTTAACTTGCTTGTATAGCAATCCAATTCCCCATCGCCCAACCGCTCTTTAAATGCATATGCCGAGCTTTTTTGACCTGGTTGATCGAGCTGCATGGTTAAAGGATGATTAAAAAGATCACGGGTTGCTGGATCTGATTCTTTCAAATTAACAGCTATCTTGCGCATGGTTCGATCTGAATTAATATAGTAAAGCTTGTTTTCATACAAAACAAAGCAATTTCTGCCCTGTAATTGGATCTCGTTAAACTGTTCAAGCTTCTGTGGCGCATAAAACTTGGGTTGTAAGGCCGCTTTCGCCCGCGCATACTCAGCATTAAAATTATATTTTTTTACCACCTGTGGAATGCTGGCAAACATCCATTTATAGATATCATACTCGGGCATGCGCTCATCGATTGGCAATGCTTGCCGCTCTAAAACCTTGTTTTTCACGTAAGGCCCCATGGTGGTTTGGGGGTATTCACGCAGTGCTGTTTGTGGCGCATATTCGGTTAGCGCACTACCCTGACACCAAGTTGTGTCTAAAAAAAGACTAACCGTTCGCAAAAAATGAATTTTATCTTCTGTGGTTGCGCCCGGCTGTTTTTGCCTGGTTGCACTATCTTGTGTAGTATAAGCAGACAATTTGGCAGCATAAGACGGATCGCGGCTTTTTATGAGTGCTTGAATCAACTGCAAGGTTTCTGGGGGAATTTTAGATTTGAGTCGTTTTAGTTTTTCAGTCAGTTCTGTTCGCGTATCTTGATACAAGCGCTCGTTCATTTCCTTTTGAAAGACAAACTGGTTTGGTATTACAAACTTAGTCTTTCCTGTTAATTCGGACATTCTTTTACGATAAGCCAAATGGTATTTCAAAAATTCCGCATTGGATAAAACCGGTTTGAAACCCTTAATCATCTTGATAAACTCTTGATCTATCTGATCAGAAGAATCTTCAATCCGCCTTGGATAGGTTGCCAATGGATCTGGACTTGATTGAGTAATTTCATCATACACGGGCCTGAGCCGCTCATCGAAGGCATTTTTGCTTTCATTCAATGCGTTACGAACATCATCTACAGGGAAAGTGCGACCTTTTGCGGAGCCCTCGGCGGTCACCCGCTCGATTAGCAGCCGAGTCCCAACATCTGTTTGTTTTGTTCCAGCCCCTTGGATTTGGTTCATTCGCTTAACCAACGCATCGTAACTGTCTCGATTCATTGAATTTGAATTTAAAATTCCCAGCGATTTATTATTATAATCGGCAAAGTACAGTTTATTATCATCTGTTAAGATCACTGCGTCTTGATCATCCAAACGCCCTTTAATATCATCCCAATTTATTGGATGTTTGCTGGCTGTCTTGATTAAATCACAACTTGCCAGCAGAATCTGACCGTCTTGAACTTCGCCAGAAGGGATGTGGATTTGATACGCCATATTGTTAAAATTATTGGCATCAGGGTAATGAAGACGCAGATAAGGCCCTGCATGCCCATTCCTGGTAATGATGGAGAAAATGTCTGGAAAAAACGAATCCAGCGTGATTTGTTCAATTGGCGGTTTAGATAAAAATTGAGCTTGCTTGGGGGAAATCTCTCCCTCGAACGGGTGCTGTGGGTCATTGGGGTTGAGTAATTTATAACTAAGCGTTCTGGTAGCTATATCAACACGACAATATATTATCCCAGGCTCAAAACCTTCGCTTGGCAGCTCTGTACTCAGCCGTGTTCTGAATGCAATCAAAGGATTTTTGACCAACTGATAGTGAGCATATTTTCGTGGTGTATACCAATCTATTGCCGCCGAGCTCCAATCGATTGGGTTTTTCCGTTTAATTTGTTGAGTTATACTGTTCTGATCTAGCTGATTCAAATCATTAAATTTCGTTTCTTTCGCTTTTTCTTTTAATTGGTTAAAACAAAAAGGATTTTCATCATCAAATGCTTCTTGAAGATACGACCTGATCTGACGTGTATTTTCATCTCCTTGAATAAACCCGGGGACCCATGTCTTATTGCCGCTCATTATCCACCAAAAAAACAAACATTTTGTTCTATTATTATATGACAATTGATGAGAAATGGCTAACGAAGTCTCTTTAAAGAGTTTGATTACAAGCGCAGTTTTTAGGAAAAACCGCGCTTGTAATCAAAGCCACCTTGCCGATAACAGGTGTGCTTCAGGTAGGATAGATAGAAGATCAGTGGGCTTTCACTGCATCTTGTTGAACTTTCTTGATTTCCGCTTCCAGGGTTGTTTGCATGGTTTTCATTTTAGTTTGGAGATCCGCATTCATTTTTTGCATCTGGGTTTGAAAGCTCGCTTGCATGGTTTGAATTTGTTTTTGTATCTGGGTATTCATTTTTTGCATTTGAGCCGCTTGTGTGGTCTGTAAAGTCTTGAGCTGTGCTTGAATTTGGGTATTCAAAGCTTGAACTGGCTCTAAACTTGGGCCTACAGCTACCGCATAACAAGAACCGGCACTGAAACAAATCATCATCGCTGCTAGTTTTTTCATATAAACCTCCTGTTAGATACAAAAAAATGAATTGGACCAAATCCAAGATCTTAGTACACGACAAAAATGGAGTTGTCTTTCCCGCGCAGGCGGGAATCTATTGTGAATTTAGTATGAGGCCAATAGCAGCATGGATCCCCACCTGCGCGGGGACGACAAACCATGAACATTTAATTTTTTGTCGTGTACTAAGATCCAAGATAACAGGCTCTTGAAATTTCATCAAGTAAACTTGTATGATTGACTGCCTAAACCAACCCCGCAACGGACATAAAACATGGAAGCTTTTTTACAAGGCACGGCAGCCCTGCTGGTGCAGTTAAACTTATTATCAAAAGAACAAGCCTTAAGTCATGAGGCAACCACCATAGCAAGTGGACGGCGATTGATTCCGTATTTGGTTGAAAAAAACATTTTATCTGGCCAAACGATTGCCAAAGCATTGGCTAACCATTTTAATTTAACCTATATTGACTTGAACCAAATGACCATTACTCCGCAGGTACTGATGTTAGTCAGTGAAACACTGATGCATCAATATCATATCCTACCGATTTGTTATCAAGACAATCAATTGGTGATAGCAACCGACGAACCAAGCCAGCATACAGCCATCCAAGATTTGAAATTTCAAACAGGTCTTCATATCAAACTCGTGGTTGCTGAAACAACTGCATTAACAGAAGAAATCAATCGGGTATTAAATAGCAAAGAACATCAAGGTCTGACCACCTATTTTTCCAAAGCAACAGCCCACCCAACCACTGAAAAAATCACCCCTTCAAACCAGCTTGAAGAAGACGCGCCTGTCATTAAATTTGTTAATCGTATCTTGCATCAGGCCATTGAAAAAGCTGTCTCTGATATTCATTTTGAACCATACGATCAAGATTATCGCATTCGCTACCGCCAAGATGGCATTTTGCATGAAATAGCCAAGCCACCTCGAAATTTGGCCACCCGCATTGCGGCACGATTAAAAGTGATGGCCAATCTGGATATTTCAGAGCGACGATTGCCACAAGATGGTCGATTCACGATCACCAAAGCCGTCGGAGCGATCATTGATTGTCGAATCAGTACTTGCCCGACCATGGCAGGAGAAAAAATTGTAATCCGACTAATGAACACAGGTTTTTCGACAAAACCACAGATTGACTCATTATCTTTAAATAACCGTGATAAAACTTGTTTTATCCAGGCACTAGCCCGTCCGCACGGTCTTATTTTAGTGACCGGTCCCACGGGTAGCGGTAAATCAATGACACTATATGCGGCGCTTCATCATCTCAATAGCGGTGAAAACAATATTTCAACCGCAGAGGATCCAGTGGAATTAAAAATTGAGGGGATTAATCAGGTTCAAGTCAATACCAAAATTAATTTACATTTTTCCACAATTTTAAGGGCTTTCTTACGCCAAGATCCCGACATTATCATGATAGGGGAAATCCGCGACGTAGAAACCGCTGAAATTGCCATCAAAGCATCGGAGACCGGGCACTTGGTTCTATCGACCTTGCATACCAACAGTGCACCTGAAACGTTAACGCGCTTAATTAGCCTGGGGATACCGGCTTTTCATATTGTCCAGGCCACTCGTTTAATCGTAGCACAACGTTTGGTGAGACGCTTATGCGCCTATTGCAAATATCCCCATGATGATGTATGTCCAACCTTGTTGGCCACGCTTGGTTATCGAAAACCACTCCCAGACAACATCACCGTGTATCGCTCAGGAACTTGTGGGCATTGCAGACAAGGATACCAAGGGAGAATTGCACTGTTTGAGGTCATGCCAATCTCGTCAGAAGTTGCAAACATCATGACGAAACCAACCATCAATATACCCGCATTGATAGATCAAGGACGCAGTGAGGGTATGTCAACCCTATATGAAGCAGGGATTGAACAAGTCTTGTTAGGTGTAACCAGTCTGGAGGAGGTCCATCGTGTTATCTAAACCACTCCGTTATCACTGGCACGGCATCGATCGCCTGGGACAATCGCAACAAGGACGAATTATTGCCAAAAATAAAACCGATGCGCATCAACAATTACGTAAACAAGGCATGATTGCTCGTCGCATTGTCAGACAATCGCCTTTGGTTTTTTTTATACCAGACAAAAGAATCAAGGCGCATGCCATCTGTATTTTGAGTAGACAAATAGCCACCACACTGGCCGCAGGCTTGTCGGTCACCCAAGCCATTGAATTAATTACCCGCAGTCAAAAACAGATTGCGTTGCAACAGCTGCTGACAGCTATTCAGCAAGATCTCAAGGCCGGATTCATGTTAGCTGAAGCGCTTCGACAACATCCACGAACCTTTAATTCTTTATTTTGTAACCTAACATCCATAGGCGAAGAATCCGGTACGCTTGATCAAGTATTTGCAAACATAGCCGCTTATCTTGAAAAAACAGAGCGCATGAAACAGCGCATTCGCAAAACCATGACCTATCCGATCGCGATGGCAACCATGGCGATCTTGGTCCTGCTTGGCTTGTTGTTATTTGTGATCCCACAATTTGAGTCCTTGTTTAAAAATTTTGGGGCTAAATTACCTGGTTTAACTGTGGCTGTAATTAACCTATCAAACTGGCTAAAGATCCATGGATGTTTACTGATGTGCTGTTTGGCTTCCCTGAGTGCATCATTTCGTTACGCGTATCAACATGGAAACGGTTTTAAAAAATCGGTTCAACAATGTCTATTGTCTCTTCCCCTCATCGGACCGATAATCCAACATACCATCATCTTTAACATGGCAAGTACCCTGGCGATGACTACATCGGCTGGTATACCACTCGCTGATGGCATCAAGTCACTGAGCCTGATTACAAATTATCGATTATATGTCGACGGCATGGCAGAAATTCATCGAATCGTGACGGGTGGCGAAGCGTTTCATAAAGCCATACAAGACTCGGGATTATTTCCAGCGTTTGTGGTACAAATGGTTGGTTTAGGTGAGGAGTGCAGCACCATGGAGGACATGCTTCGCCAAATCGCTCACTATTATGAAAACTTGGTAGATCACGCCATGCACCAATTCAGTATGTTATTAGAGCCTATCTTCATGACCTTATTGGGGGTTTTAATTGGTGGGTTGATCATGGTGATGTATATTCCCATTCTCAAATTAGGAACCGTGGTATGATAAATCTTTTTGTTACCCTGCATCCATGGATTGCATTGGCTTTCCTAGGGATCCTTTCGTTATTGGTAGGTAGTTTTTTAAATGTGGTCATTTATCGGTTGCCGTTGATGATGAAAGAGCAACCACAGCTTGGTTTATGTTTACCTCGTTCCCACTGCCCTGATTGCCAAACAATGATTCCTTTTTGGCATAATATTCCGATCTTGAGCTACTTGCTATTACGGGGACATTGTCATCGTTGTCAGCATCAGATTGATTGGACTTATCCCTTTGTCGAGTGTTTGTGTCTACTTTTATCGGTGTTTGCCGGTTACGCTTGTGGCTTCACCTGGACTTTATTGTTTGCATTGGTGTGCATTTGGTTTTTAATTTGTTTAACTTTTATTGATTTGAAGCACCAATTGTTACCAGATAGCTTAACCCTTGGCTTATTGTGGGTGGGATTACTAGCCAACACCGACGCTCTATTTACCTCATTGCCTGACGCCGTATTGAGTGCCGCTGGCGCTTACGTGGGGCTATGGTTATTTATTCAAGTTTATTATCTGTGTACTGGGAAAATAGGCATGGGACATGGGGATTTTAAACTGTTAGCTGCCTTGGCAGCTTGGTTTGGTTGGCACTCGTTGCTACCTATTTTGCTATTCTCGTCTATCACCGGTAGCGTGATTGGCTTGATTTACTTGACCATGACTGCCCAAACGCGCCAGACACCGATTCCATTTGGGCCTTTTTTATGCGTTGCGGGCCTGGGTTACTTATTTTTTACGATGTTTAAACAGTTCTGATAGAAAAGAAGATTTATTAATTCCTAATTCTGCAAATATTTTTTGTACCCTATCCCAACTATTTTCCTGGTCGATGCTGTCAACCACCAAATCAAAACCAAGGTCTTTATCGACTGGAACCCCCCAGCCATTAATATAACACAAACCCCGAATACGCTTGGCTTTAATATGTTGTTGATTTTCAGCAGCGAGGAGAAAGCCATGCGCTTCTTTATAGAGTTCTTTCATAAAAAACGCGTTGCTATCGGATGCCAATATTTCCCCTTGCTGTAAATTCTCCCTTAATTTAGCTTCATCCAATAATTTAATGCCCAAGGTATACTGAGCTGTGGCGTCGTTGAGTAAAGCGGCAGCTCGGTAAGCTGCAATTGCTTGTTCACGGGCGAAAGGAAATCTTTTTTTACCTTTCAAGCGCTCATAAATATCGGCAAGTCGGGCGTAAGTGACTAACTCTTTTTTTAATAGCTCCGCACTTGCTTGATTATTTAAGCGAGCTTGCTGCATGCTTCTTAAATGTTTTAGCATGCGATTAATTTTAAACCTGTTGAAGAAACACATAATCACTCAAGTTGAAATCATCCATTGGAAGAATTTTGCTGCAATAAATACGATTATGATAATACTAATTATTTTAAATACAAGCCATCTTGATTCGGTGGAATCTTCATGCATCTTTTCTGTTTTATGTTCGACTTCTTTTACCTTGAACGCACCCGCATGAATTTCACTGTCAATCCGATTTGATAATACATCAGCAACCACGGCACACACCGCGGCTGGAAAAAAAACCGATATAAATATAAACCAGGATGACGCCGATCTACTGAGTTTATAAGTTTCTTGAAGCTCGCTGCTCATGCTAATAATAAAATCAGGAACCCCATGATACCAACTAAAAGCCAAAAAAGGGATGAGGTAGAAACAAAAAGCAAACAAGCCTACACTGATGACCAAACTGACCATCCCTATAATGTAAAGGGTGTGGCTTTGTTTAAAACGATCTGGTTCCATTATCGCTGACGCACCATTTCTAGAATCCCTTACTTCAACATAGCAGATAGTCTGTAACTTGCCAAGTACCAGGGTATATTGGGGTGTGATTAAAGCTAAATTTTTCGTTCAATTTTCACAATAGACATGACCTTGGTGGCAATTTCTTCAATTGAAAAACGAGTGGAGTTTAAATATGGAATCCCTTCTTTTTTATACATTAATTCAACATCCTCAACTTCACGACGACATTGGGCTTGAGAAGAATATTGGGTGTTAGGACAACGCTCATTGCGAATATGTTGCAGACGCTCTGGATCGATGGTCAAGCCAAATAGTTTATTTTTATATGGCCTTAAAATCTCTGGTAATCGCTCTTCAGAAAAATCCTCATCTGTAAAAGGGTAGTTGGCAGCAAATACCCCGAACTGTAAAGCCATATATAAACAACTTGGTGTTTTCCCACTTCGAGAAACGCCAATCAAAATAATATCTGCTTTCTCATAACCTTTGACTTTGATACCATCATCGTAGGCCAATGCGAAGTTAACAGCATCAATGCGAAGACTGTAACGCTTGTCATCAGCCACAGCATGCGCCAGTCCTACGGTATCAGACGCTTTCTGCCCCAGTTCTATTTCTAAAGGGGCCAGGAACGCATCAAACAAATCAAACACACATGCTTTAGAACGCTTAATTGCGTGACCTAACTCGGGGTTAACCAACGTCATAAACACCAATGGCTTATTATTAGACTCTTGATAAGCCGCGTTAATTTCATCACTCAATTGTTCTGCTTTTTGTAAACCATCAACAAAAGGGTAAACTTTTTTTTCAAACTCAATCGATTCAAATTGACTGAGCAAACTGCTTCCTAGTGATTCGACAGTAATACCCGTTCCGTCAGAGATCATAAACACCGAACGTTTTTTCATGGATGTCACTCACTTGACCAAAGCGACATAAAATCAACAACCGTCATCGCAGCAAGGGTAGGTAGATCTTGCATCGATCGCATAATAAGATTTACTTTCTCATCGGAAAACCGCGTTTTAAGATTACGCTTAAATTTATCTAATAAAAGCGGGGTTCCTTCTGCCCTTCTGCACTGGTGGCCAATAGGATATTCTACCGTCACCGGACCTATTTCATGGCCGTCTTTTAAAATGATGCTAATGCGATTGGCAATTGAACGTTTCTCAGGGGCATGGTAATCACGCGAAAAATCTTGATTCTCCAGCACCTGCATTTTTTCACGTAGCATATCAATCCTCGGATCAGCAGCTGCCTCATCATCGTAATACTCAGCCCGAAGATCCCCATGAATTAATGCGACCGCAACCATGTATTGGAGACAATGATCCCTATCAGCGGGATTATATAATCGACCTTGTTTGCTGATAATGCGAATAGCTGATTGATGGGTTTCTAACTCGATGCGTTCAATTGATTCTAATTGATTTTGTACTTGCGGATGCAAAATAACCGCGCACTCAACGGCTGTTTGTGCGTGAAACTCAGCTGGATAAGATATTTTAAACAGCACATGCTCCATCACATAGGACCCATAAGGTCGTTGAAATTGAAATGATTTTCCGGAAAATAGCACATCATAAAAACCCCATTTGGGCGCCGTGAGTGCACTGGGATATCCCATTTCTCCTGCTTTTGCGATGAAGGCGAGGCGAACAGCCCGCGCAGTGGCATCACCAGCCGCCCATGATTTTCTTGAACCCGCGTTAGGGGCATGTCGATAAGTTCTTAAGGCTTGGCCATCCACAAAAACCTGTGACAATGTCCTTAACATCTCTTCTTTATCCGCACCCAATAAAGCGGATACCACTGCGCTGGTCGCCACTTTGACAAACATGACATGATCGATGCCTTTTAAATTTAAGCTATTTTCAAGCGCTAAACAGCCCTGAATTTCATGGGCCTTAATCATCAAAGTCAAGACGGTTTCCATTCGTAGAATCGGCTCTCCTGCACGCGCTTGCTGTCTACCAATATAGTCAGCAACCGCTAAAATTCCACCCAGGTTATCGGATGGATGACCCCATTCGGCAGCAAGCCAGGTATCATTAAAATCTAACCAACGAATCATGGTTCCGATATTAAATGCTGCTTGGACTGGATCTAATTCATGGGTTGTCCCAGGCACACGCGCACCACCCGGCAATGACGCGCCAGGTACGACAGGTCCAAGCAGTTTGTTACATTCAGGAAAATTCAAAGCCAATATGCCACATCCCAATGTGTCCATCAGGCACAACCTCGCTGTTTCATATGCTACGGCGCTGTTGATTGGTGTGGAAAGAACATAATCAGCAATGTCTAACATCACGCGATCATAATCAGGCTTTAGATTATTTTCTACAGTTAACATTGTTTCCATCCCATTCATTACCGGGCCTCAATCATGACAAACGGTTTCGTCTCCGGCCCAATATAGTCAGATGTGGGACGAATCAAGCGATTATCAGCACGTTGCTCAAAAACATGAGCAGACCAGCCCGTGATCCGTGATATCACAAAGACCGGAGTAAATAATGAGGTGGGAATACCACAGTCATGATAGGCAGATGCACTATAAAAATCTAAGTTAGGAAATAGTTTCTTCTCTCGCCACATCACCTCTTCAATTTGCTCAGAAACTTTATATAACAACAGATCATGATTCGCTGTCGCCAATTTCTTGGCCCAAAGTTTAATGATGTCTGATCTCGGGTCGCATTTTTTATAAACGCGGTGACCAAATCCCATTATTTTTGCCTTGTTAGCAAGCATAACCATGAGCTGTTTTTCTGCTTCTTGTGGTGATTTAAAACGTTCAATTAACTCCATGGCCGCTTCATTGGCCCCGCCATGCAGCGGCCCGCGCAGCGTGCCAATCGCGCTGGTGATTGCCGAATAAAAATCAGCCAATGTTGCTGCGGTTACGCGAGCAGCAAACGTTGAGGCATTAAACTCATGCTCAGCATATAAAATTAATGACACATTCATCATGTCTTTATGCAATTTCAATGGTTTTGACCCGTGTAACATCGCTAGGAAATGTCCGCCAACGGTTTCCTCATCACTTTGCCCGGTGATTTCTTTTCCCTGGACATGGTAGTTATACCAATAACAGATGATCCCTGGCAGGAGTGCCAATAGACGATCAGCAACTTCGTGTTGCTCGGAAAAATCTCGCTCAGGTTCAAGGGTTCCGAGCATTGAACATCCTGTTCTGAGCACGTCCATTGGATGGGTCGTTTTAGGAATTAACTTTAAAACGGTCTTCAGTGTGGCTGGTATCTCCCGCAAACTCATTAGTTTGTGCGTATAAGTAGCCAATTCTGTGCGTGTCGGTAATTGGCCATAGTTTAATAAATAAGCCACTTCTTCAAAGGTTGCATGCTCAGCCAAATCTTCAATTGTATAACCACGATAAGTCAAGCCTATACCTTCCTGACCGACTGTTGCTATGGCCGATTTTCCTGCAATAATACCGGCTAACCCTGCTGAATCATTGGTCATGCTGCTCCTCCGCATACTGATCTAATTTTTTTTCGTATGTACAATACCCTAAGATGCGATACAAGTCATCTCTGGTTTGCATCTGATTTATCAATGAAGCCTGTGTTCCTTCTTCAAGAATGACCCGATAAACCGCTTGCGCTGCTTTTGCCATCGCTCTAAACGCGCTAAGTGGATACAAAATCAACCGAACCCCTGCTGCTTTCAGTTCCTGTTTGGTAAACAATGGCGTTTTTCCAAACTCAGTCACATTGGCTAATACGGGAACGTGTAAATGGCTAGTAAATAATTGATACTCTGCTAGAGTGGTCAGGGCTTCTGGGAAAATCATATCGGCACCCAGTTCGACACAATAAGCGGCTCTCTCTAAAGCCGCGTCCATCCCTTCCTTGGCATACGCATCCGTCCTTGCCATGATAACAAAATCAGCATCAACACGGGCATCGACAGCGGCTTTGACCCGATCACCCATTTCTTGCATGGACACGATGTGTTTATTAGGGCGATGTCCACAACGTTTCGCCGCAACTTGATCCTCAATATGAATTGCGGCGACACCGGCTCTTTCCATTAGCTGGACAGTTCGTGCAATATTAAAAACATGACCCCACCCGGTATCAACATCCACCAACAGGGGTAAAGTAGACATTTCAGTGATTCGTCGTGCATCAATTAAGACATCCGACAAATTCGTCATCCCTAAATCAGGCAATCCATAAGAAGCATTGGCAACACCGGCTCCAGACAAATAAAGAGCCTGAGCCCCTGCATCTTCTGCTAACATGGCAGCATAAGGGTTTATGGCGCCTAAAACCGATAACGGTTCAGGCGCTTGCGTCAACAACCTAAACTGTTTTCCCATCGAAATTGCCATGAGCGCACCAAAGGTCCTATTGACTTGACTCTCTCTACAATAACCCGAAATAAACACAGCGTCATCTATTATCCTAAAAAACCAGCAATTCCCGCTTAAATTATACCCCAGTTTAAAAAGCACGGGTATGTTTTAAATTTAATCAAAAAAGATTTTGAGATCGCCTAAGCCTCACTTTCAAGCCAAAGCATATCAAGCTCCTTTCCATCAAAAGAGCACTCGCAAGCAATAAAATCTCAAACCAGACTCTCGACTTTAGCCATTCAATGCAACTCCCCAGGTTGAGGATAAGTTTGCTTTTAATTAAATCAAATTGATTCCACGTCATCCTGAACGCAGTGAAGGATAATAGTATGGACCCCGCCACTTTAACTAGGCTTCTAATTGAGCCAGAATGAGATTGTGAAATTCATTCAACAAAGTGGAGGATCCATGAAACAAGATATTAGCGTATTAGGAATTGATTTGGCAAAGA
>DAIDKT010000092.1 GCA_027449905.1 Legionellales bacterium | reverse complement strand
TGGTTTGAGCAACACAAATTGCGCATAACACAAAAAATCACACTGTATCAACAAAACTGGAGTGTGATTAAAAACGCTATTCAGGAGCAAATAAAAATCTTAATGCTTCAAGCCGCATGAGCTAAGTGCGAAACTCGTGTCATTGTGATTCATTCAAGTTGCACCCTGTATGCACCCTTAAATATGATTTTAAAAGTTCGTGATTACGTAACTGTTTGATTTTATTGGTGTCCCAGGCAAGATTCGAACTTGCGACCTGCCCCTTAGGAGGGGGCCGCGCTATCCAGCTGCGCCACTGGGACCTGGGGGGAGTTTATCTTTATCGTTACAAAATGACAAATGAATTGTAATAGATGGGTGTGATTAAAACTGCGGTCAATTCCATCATCAGGTCATTGCGATGCGGCGCTAGGTGTTTTATATTCATAGAAATGCCTTCTCATGCTGATTTACAATCTGCCAGTCAGAATCCAACTCATTGTTTGAATTGTTTTTTCTTTCACCCATTCGACTACGAAGCTCACCTACAATTCTACTGGGTGATGTTTTGATGACGCAGATTCCTTCTGCCGCTAGAAAAATAATTAATCGTTCGGTATTTTGATCTTCCCAAGCAATTCCGGATGTTAATGGTCCTGATTCTGTGTCAGCATGATGAATAAAAATCAGTTGTTCGGGATTATGTCTCATCGCCATTTGCTCCATGACGGTCAAACCACCAGCTCGAATAATTAAGATATTACTTCGTGACATTAATCCAGCAATCAGAGGCGCCTGTTGAAGACCCATTAATATAATCTGATTTTTCAATTGCGGTTCATCCAACATCATTTGCATGATTTGTTTTTTAAGCGCTTGATTCATTCCTGCAAAAATAAATATCTTGCTCAGACCATGATCGATCAAATGAAGTAGGTACCGGATTGTGTCTTGACCTGCTTGGCTTCCTAGCATAATTGTTGCTATTGTCTCATTAGGTAAAATGGTGACATCCAGATGGTTGAATTCTTCTAATGTTTCATCGACGGTGGGATGGAGTGTGACATTTCTATGGAACTGATCATAGTAACTATAGGCGCTATCATAAAATGCAACCCGGACCATTGGGTTTCGTTTAGGATGAATCGTATATATGGCAGCAAAATGATTTCCTTTTGTGAAAAATTGTTTGAGAACCGGATATGACAGATCAACTGCATATAATTTCATGTGGGCTTGCTGGTAGGGTTTTAAACTAGCCAGTGCGCGGAAAAAATGAACGGCCCCACTGGTTGGCAAATCAGTCATATATTGATGAATGATTAACTGAGTAAGATGCTGTTTATTATAAGTATCAACGGCTTTACATAATCCAGCCAAGCCATTTGCTTGCGTACAAAGAATTTCCGTGTATGGTTTATTGTTCTCATAGGCTTGATTCAATAAATCGAGGAAATAGGTATACACATCCTGTTTGTGCAGTCTATCATTTTCGCTTTGCCAATTAACTAAGCCGCTCAATCCTTCTTTTTGATCTTCACCCTGATGAATATCCCATGCGGCTACGCATTCATAACCAGGTTTATACGCGTCCAATAATATATCAATATAACTGCGTTCCTTTAAGTTATTTTTCTCCAACTCTTTGATTTTTTTATGTAATTTATTCGTGTTGGGTACGACAGGCAAGCCCACGGATTGGCAAAAAGCTTGAATATAAGGGTAACCTTGCAAATGAGCAGCAGTAAACATACCGACTGCTGTTATCGAGGGTTTTTTTTTCTCATAGGGAATGGGTTTATGTTTCGGTAAATCAATACCTCGCTTAACCAATAATTCTCCAAGAGAAGTAATAGCTGCATTATGACCACCACCGCCGCTACAACCGATTAACAGAGGCTTATGGACAAGCAGTCTATCATCAGTTAAATCACAGATATTTTCAACCAGCGGGGGAAAATCAACCAGAGTAAAGTCTTCATTCTCGTCTATCATGGTGTACCCTCAAGGCTTGGTTTTATTTTTGCAAATACCCGATCCTATGTAAAACTACATCTCGACATAATTAGGCCCACCGCCACCCTCTGGTGCTGTCCAATCGATGTTTTGATGAGGATCTTTGATATCGCAGGTTTTACAATGAATACAATTTTGCGCATTGATCTGTAATGTTGGCTGCGGCTGATTAAGGATTTCATAGACTCCAGCAGGACAGTAGCGAACCTCAGGAGAGGCGTATTGTTCGTAGTTCACCGAGATAGCTAACGATTTATCTCTTAATTTAAGGTGACATGGTTGATTTTCTTCATGATGGGTGTTTGATAAATAAACTGAAGATAGAATGTCATAGGTTATTATACCGTCTGGTTTTGGATATTCGATAGGTTTGGATTTGCTGGCTGGTTTTAGGGTTAGATGATCAGCGTGATTTGGCAGAGTCCACAGGCTCTTCCCACGCGTTAGATAAGTTTCAAAGGCCGCATTGGCCAATCCTGCAATCAGTCCCCATCGAAACCCAGCCCGAATATTTCGAACTTGATATAACTCTTCGGTAACCCATGATTTTTTCATGGCAGTTGCATAGCCTACATTTTCAGTGATGTTACTTGCAAGGGTATAGAGTAACTCAAAACAAGTTTCGGCGGCTTTCATTCCAGATTCCATGGCTGTATGAATCCCTTTGATTTTCGCAACATTTAAAAATCCAGCGCAATCCCCGATTAAAACCCCTCCCGGGAAAGTTAATTTAGGAATTGATTGCCACCCCCCTTCATTCAATGCGCGTGCACCGTAGCATAAGCGATCGCCATCACGTAAAAGTGATTGGAGATAGGGATGGGTTTTAAAACGTTGGAATTCACCATAGAGGTTAAGCCATGGATTCTTGTAGTCTAATCCTATGACGAGACCAAGCGCAACTCGATTGTCTGACAAATGATAAATAAACGAGCCCCCATAAGTTTCTTGGGTTAATGGCCAACCAATCGTATGAATCACATGACCGCGTCGATGCTGGTTTGCTGGAATTTGCCACAGTTCTTTGATACCCAAGGCATAGGTTTGCGGTTGACAATCCTGTCTTAGCATCATCCGCTGCATGAGCTGTTCGCTCAATTGACCGCGACACCCTTCAGCAAGGAATATTTGCTTCGCAAGTAAATGCATACCTGCTTGGTACTGCTCTGTTTTATGGCCATTTTTGTCAATTCCAAATTCGCTGGTTGCAACACCAATCACGGTCTTATTTTCATCATAAAGCACTTCAGTTGCTGCAAAACCACAATAAATTTCACAACCCAACGATTGTGCTTGATCTGCGAGAAATTTACATAAAAGGCCTAGGCTTATTATGTGATTTCCGTGATTTCGCATTGGCTTTGGCGTGGGGAGGCGGTATGCGTGTTTGGGTGATAAATAATAAAAATAATCTTGAGAAACCAGTGTATCAAGGGGTGCTTGCTCCCATGTATTCGGGAGTAAAGTCTTTAATGAACGGGGTTCAAGCACTGCACCAGATAAAATATGCCCCCCAATTTGAGCACCTTTTTCCAAAATACAGACACTGATTTCTCGATTTTGCTCCTGCGCTAATTGTTTTAAGCGAATTCCTGCAGACAAACCAGCCGGTCCTGCACCCACAATGACTACATCATACTGCATGGTTTCATGGATCATGATATATCCTTCATTTTGGTGATAGTAAATGTCGAAATATGGTGGCTTTAGGGAATTGATAACAAACTTGGTTGAAAGTGTAGCTTGATTTTCTTTATGCGACAATGGCAATTGCAATATGTTCAGAATTTCAACCGAACGTTCAGGATGACATACCTGGGGAGTTGCATTTTTTTAATCCAATCAGGGCTATTGAAAAGAAGAGAATTTAATCGTTGCTGATATTCTTCTTGGTCGTGATCGAGAACCAACAATCAATTTTTATTTCGTTCTCAAAAACGAGATTTTAGGCAAGTTTTTGAAAATGGCTAAAGTCCATGTTGTGAAGATGAGCCCATTTGTCTTCCAAAAGAAAAATATGCGCCTATAATAGACATCTTTGTAATTATTTGATACAATATTTATTCACTGATTTTACTAATATTAACCTGAGTGCGACAAGAGCGCGTCTTGGGCTGATGAAATTACGTAACAGTTTTTCGTGTAGGTGCTCATCTTACTTGAAACAGATTATCAAGTTTCATTTTTGACTTACCCGAAATTAGAACTCCTGTGGCGGGGGGCATTTTTAATTCACTACAAACGATAGGTATCCTCATGTTGCTTAAGAAATACATTCCTTTGGATATTGATAAATCTACTTTGTTTGCCGATATTTTGGATGATTTGCAAAACCCTAAAGATCCTGAAGATCCTCCAATTACTGAGGTGATATTGATCAATGAAGTTCCATCTGCGGATCCGCTGGATAAACAAAAACTAGAGACATTAGCTGAACAACTATATGAATACTTATTTGATGCTATTTGTCCATGCCCAGAGATTAATGTCAACTTTAATTCTGTGCGAAAGAAATCGTCAGCGAAATCAAATCATACAACAAACACAAGCGAACAGTTTATATGCGATGCCAAGACATTGGTTGTATCAATTGATTTTGATGGTTGCGCCGATACGCCGGCAGGAAAAGAACGAATTATGGATGACATTCTGGATTATGTATCCAAAGCTCCGAGCGTTGAACAGATTGTGGTGATGATTGGTTCTCTCAGGCAAACATTGATATTGGATTGTTACAATGCCCAAAGAAATGCACCAAATCACGGAGGAAATCTTCTTAGTTGCTTTGAATTAGGCACCGTTTTCATTGACCAACTTTCAAAGCGTATCGCTATCCCGGTTATATTTGATCCCCTGATGATGAGTGATATTTTAAATTCTCTTGAGATGGGTACTACTTATACTGCCATGGGTGAGTTTCATCAAAAACTAAACGATGGGAGGTCTTTATTGACTTTTATCACCCCCTCATCAGTTGCAGATATTGGTGTTGATCTTTTAGCACAGCAACGTAGTGACGATTTTCCTGATGTTGTGCCTGCTTACGAATGGTGCGATGTCAGCAAAATCTCAACCATGATCGTTCAAATGAACCATGCTGTCATCACTTATGGTGCAATTAAAAATGATCGAAAAATACACTTTCGTTTTTATGATGATCGTGAAGATATTTTATCTACGCTAGTTCGATATTTAGGGAAATGTAATCTCGTTCCTCAAGATGTGATCTTCGATTGTAAAAAAAATAACGGTATAGGACCAGTAGTCCCGTGCTGTCATGAACCAATCAAAGGTACTCGCTTGGTTGTGACAAACTATCGTGAGTTGTTAATTCATTTTTCAGAAAATTGCTACAAATATGAAAATGTGTTTAATTTAGAAGCTAGTCTTATTTCTATTTACGAAAACTTTATTAGAAAAAAGCTCGTTTCCAAATTACCACCTGTGGCCGCCTTTCAAACCATGGATATTGTGGTTACTAAAAACTCGGAATGTAATTCTAATAACAAAAAATCCCTTGGCGATCAAGTTGGTACTTTGAAACCTGCCAGCAGTTATCATTCAATCAACACAGGGCTGGAGCCAGTTATGGAAGGCCCACCAGATGGCGTGGTTATAGAGAAAGCAGGGTATGCACAAGCTATTAACAGATCCAGCAACGTAGACTACGACGAAGAGGATGAAGAGGTCGCTTATTACAATACTATCGGAAGTAATTTAAATTTATTTAGACCATTTGCCAAAAAAAATAGCTCAGATAAAATGCTATCAACGGGGGGGGGTAGAAACCCTGGTTTAAACTGAGTTTAAGACAAAAAACTCTATCATCATGTCTTTGATCTGTTTTAACAAATCTACTTTGGGTTGAAACCAATGTTCAATTTGTCGTAACGCTTGATGAACGAACATATAAAATCCGGGAATCTCCACACAATTGGCTTGCCTCATCAAGCGTAAAAAAGTGGTTTCAATCGGTTGATAAACAATATCCATGGCAATAATATTGGGTCTAATATGATCAGAATGGAATAATTCACTAATCTGTGGTTCTGTGAATACATGTTCGGGTAAAGTATTGATGATCACCGTATAAGGCATTGATTTTAATCCAGGCAATTTGTCCAACAAATAAAACTCTGCACCGACATCTGTTGCCAAAGCTTGGGCTTTGGCTAAGGTTCGATTCAATATGATCACCTGGGCATGCTGCTGTCGTGCCACATAGGCTATTGCTCGCGCCGCGCCTCCAGCACCTAGAATGAGCATCGTATGTTGGGCTAATTTAGGTGCTTGTTTTGCCAATGCTCGCATCGCACCAAATCCATCGGTGTTAAACCCGCACCATTGCGATTGCTGGCGCACCATCCCATTGATTGCTTTGATAGGCTGAGATACTAGTTCAATGTGATCCATCCATGGCACCATCGCTTCTTTAAGCGGCATGGTTATACTGAATCCATCTATCGGTATCGAGTGAAAAACTGCCACCACTTTTTCTACATCTGCTGCGTTGACACGTAATTTGACATACACGGCATTGCGTTGTAATCGTTTAATTGCTTGATTATGTAAGATATGACCAACACTTAGATTTACTGGATCGCCCAATAAAGCATATATGCGAGTTTCGGTATTTAATTGCCGATAATTGTAAAGAGATAATAAATCTTGAATAGATAGTTGCCCTGGAGCGGTGGGCTCATCAAGATAGCCATAGGAAAAAACATTTCCCATCATGGGGCCTAAAATGCGTGTGCAGGCACCATCCTCTCCCATGCATATGCCAATGAGGCGATATTGTTTACTATTTTCCCGCACAAACTGGAGCATGCGCAACGCATCTAAACCTGAATTTGCATAGGATGCAATTTTATAGATGATATCTTGTGAACGTTGCAGCTGGTGTAATAATGTCAATAAATCATTGGGTGTGTGATCGAACACATGATATGAAATAATCATTTGGATTGCGGGGTGGCGTTTCTTGATGACCTCGATTACCGTCTCTGGTATATCATACTCTAAATCAACATATTCTGGCTCCAGGGCGCATAATGCTAAAATATCTTGTAACCGTTGGTTTTCATCTTGAGCATATCGTCCACCTTGGGTATGACTGCGCAGGGTGAAGATGACAGGCAGTTGACATGTATCACGCAATTGCTTAACAGAGGGGATATTTAATACTGAGAGATAATCCAGGCGCAATTCTACACCGTCCACTTCTGAGGATGCCCGTGCAATTTCTTGCGCTGCCAACACGTAATCCATAACCGGGATGGAAACAATGAGCATGGTGTTTACTACTCCTATGGTTTTAAAATGTTGCGTTTGCCCACAATAATGCTGCATTTAGTTGTTCAGGCGTTACGCAATGACTATACCGTAATCCCTCGCAATGCGGGTGTCCAATCGTGTCAAGTAATACAAATCTAGGCACAGTTTGAATCGACTTTTTATCCAGGGTGAGAGCGCGCAAAAATCTGGTTTGATCTTTAAAAACACTGGTTTTTAGTGGTAACCCATAAGCGCGCAAAGTATCGTGCAAGCTGGTTAGAACCGACTTTTGTAAACCAAGTGTTTGCATGGCCAAGTAACATTCTACCAACATACCAATTGCTATGGCTTCGCCATGCCCCAGGGTGTAATTTTCTAGTATTTCAATTGCATGACCAATGGTATGGCCAAAATTTAATAATTGGCGCTGGCCTTGTTCATATTCGTCCTCTTCAACAATGGTTTTTTTTATCAAACAATTTTGATAAATTATATCAACTAGTCTGGAATCATCAGGGAATGGGTGCAAACTCACACATTGGCTCAACTGTGTGAATAAGGCTGGATCTGCTATCAAACTATGTTTGATCATTTCGGGAATCCCATTACGCCATTCAGCTAAGGACAGTGTGCGTAATACCCTGGTATCCATCACCACAGCGTGTGGCTGAGTTACGGTTCCGATCATGTTTTTACCCAGTGGTGTGTTTACGCCAGTTTTACCACCAATACTGGCATCGACCATTGCCAATAAGGTTGTCGGTAAATAAATAACGGGTACCCCACGGCAATAGGTCGCGGCTAAAAAACCAACCAAATCAGTGACAACGCCGCCACCCAGAGCCAATAAGCAGGTATCGCGCCCAAATTGTTTGGCTAACAACGAATCTTCTAGTTGTTGCTTGGTTTCACGCGTTTTATGCTCTTCGCCCGCAGGGAATGACAAGAGTTCAGCTGATAACCCCAGAGCAGAGAATTGTTGCTGTAATGTTGCGCCAAGCTGATGGACCAAATGGCTATCGGTAATGATCGCCAAGCGCTTCGTTTGCAGCATCGGAAATAAGCTTATCAAGACAGACACGTCTAACAAATGTTGGCCGATATGGATTGTATAAGATCCTACTTGCAGTGTTTGATTCATAAACGTGCGCACCGATTAAGTAAGAGTGCGTCCACTAACACCAATGCACACATCGCATCCACCACCGGTACAGCACGAATCGCGACACAGGGATCATGACGCGATCCTTTTGGAAGTTGCATGATCGTTGCTTGTCCTTGGCGATCCACGGTTAGTTGTGCTTTGTTAATACTTGACGTTGGTTTAAAAGCCACACGTCCAAGTAAGGGCATGCCGGTGGATATGCCAGCCAAGACTCCTCCTGCATGATTGGTTGCGGTATGAATCTCATTATTCGTCTGACAAAATAAATCATTATGACTCCATCCCCTCATCCGTGAAGCAAGAAACCCTTCACCAATTTCAAAACCTTTACTTGCAGGTAAACTCATCATCGCTTTGGATAAATTTGCTTCCAATTTCTCATAAATAGGATCCCCTAAACCGACAGGTAATCCAGTTGCCAAAAAACTTACCACGCCACCCAGAGAATCACCTGCATCTTTTGCCAACTCTAGCGCAGTCATCATGCTATTTGCTGCGCATACATCTGGACAATAAATGGGACTGGCATAGCTCATTTCTTGAATTATCATGGGATCATCTAGGGTCACAGTGGATTCAATATCGCCAATCGCGCTAATGTAGGCACATGTCTGAATGCCTGCGTGCTGCAAAATTTTTTTAGCCACAGCTGCAGCAGCGACACGACAAGCGGTTTCGCGCGCTGACGCCCGACCGCCACCGCGATGATCGAATATATTGTTGTATTTTTGCAAATAAGTAAAGTTCGCATGCCCTGGGCGTAACACATCCTTGAGTGCCTCATATTTAGTTGAGTCAGCATCATGATTGTGTATGATGATAGAAATCGGCGTTCCGGTGGTTTTACCCTCAAAAACGCCAGAATAAATTTCAGCGTGATCTGGTTCATGCCGAGGGCTGGTATAAGGTGTTTTACCAGGTACACGAAACGACAAGGCATGATTAATATCGTCATGATGAATCATGACCCCAGCAGGGCATCCATCAATCACCACACCAATTGCCTTGCCATGAGATTCTCCCCACGTGGTGATTCGAAAAATAGTACCAAACCCATTGCTCGCCATGATATGTTTCCTCAACTAATATAACGTTTTTCGCAAGCACTCACCTCGCAGATAGGAACGGTCAGTATCACCGTCCAAGGATTTACCTTTATTTCAAGATCACTTTGGTTGCTTGTTCTGGAACTCGCATATTCATGATCGGACCAATCTGTCGCAATACCTCCATCATTTTTGTAAATGCGTCAGGAGAAATAGTTTGCTTCGCATCGGAAACTGCCTGGTCTGGTTCTGGGTGTACCTCAACCATAACCCCATGGGCGCCCGCGCTGATGGCAGCACATGCCATTGGTGGAACAATTGAACGCAAACCTGTTCCGTGACTCGGATCGACAATAATGGGCAGATGGGTCAATTCTCTCAAAATGGGTACGGCCGCAATATCTAATGTGTTGCGGGCATATGGTTCAAACGTTCGAATCCCACGCTCACACAAGATGACCTTCGCATTTCCAGTATGCAAAATATATTCCGCTGCCATTAAAAAATCCATATATGTTGCAGATAAACCGCGTTTTAACAACACAGGCTTACCCGATTTCCCGACTTTTTTAAGTAAACTAAAATTTTGCATATTCCGAGCCCCAATTTGCAAAATATCAACGTAAGATGCAACGAGTTCGACATCTTGGGTATCCATCACTTCAGAAACACTGAGCATATGATACTGCTTGGCCGCCTGTTGCATATACCGCAAACCGGATTCACCGAGTCCTTGAAATTCATAGGGTGAAGTACGTGGTTTGAATGCCCCGCCACGTAAAATAGTTGCACCTGAAGCTGAAACCAAAGCCGCCGTTTGGTGAATCTGTTCTTCAGATTCAATAGAACAGGGTCCGGCAATCACGGTAAATTGATCGCTGCCTATCATGTGATCCTGAATGGAAATCACGGTTCGTTCCTTTTTAATTTCACGACCAGCCAATTTGAATTTTTGGGTCAAAGGCAACACGCGCTCAACACCAGGTAAGGCTGCAAATAGTTTTACGTCGGTATGTATATCTGCTCCTGTGACAATCGCAACCAGATAGCGACCATTTTCTTCTGTGGGGACCGCCTGAAGATTCATCCATGCCAGATTTGCAACCAATTCGTCCACCGCAGAAGGAGTCACTTGCGCATTCATTACTAAAATCATATTTCATCTCTCACTATGGGTTGCGATAGGCATGATACAAGAATACTGTGGATTGTTCATCTATCATGGTGTTTTTGGGGATTATAATGCAACCTCGACAAAACATGTGCATAACTTATGAAATGAATCTGATACTCAAATTGTACCATATCGCGCCACAATGAGTTATGTTGTTGAAAAATATATTTTTTTTTTAGATTAGTTGACAGTTTGTTATTTGAGGTTATCCACAAAATCTGTGGATAACCTTGTGGGTAGATAGAAAAAACCCTTGAAAACAATCAACTTCGTTTATCCAAATGCCCGCGTGATAACGTTCATACTTAAGTCCTCAGCAGATTGTCTTTGTACACGACAAAAATGATACTGTCTTTCCCGCGAAGGCGCACTACTGTCCGGTTAAAGAAAAAGAGATTGCACGTCCTTGATAAAACGCCATGTAGGTCAAGGACGTACCGTGAAAGATAGCGTTTTTCGTGAACTATTGAAACCCATAACAGCAATGCTCTAAATAGCGTACACTATAACGATTTTCATCGTTTAATGGACTCCATTGATTGTTAGCTATGGCAGTGATAATCGACTGTCGCTCTTCTTTAATTGTTCCGGGAATACGGGTTATAAAACCAAGTTGCTTCAAATCATGGCATTATCTTAGCTGTATAATTTTGAATCTGAAATCAAATACCGAGGCATGGGGCATTCTTTAATGCGTATCTTTTTGTAATCGCTTGTCGATTGCTTTAATAAGGCCCAGATCTTTTATCACACCAGCAACAATGCCTAAATGATCTAGGCGTTTATTCCAAAAATCAGTAGATTAATGCTTTTTTATCTCTGACCGTATTTGCTTGAAAAACTCGTTGATAATTTTGACTATGAGCGATTACGCCTATCATCCAAAACATCGTTTGAACAATAGCAGCCAATAGCATTTTGACACCCCACCGATAAATGCTTTTAGTACTTGCATAGCGAGCTGATAAACCAAATTGATGACTTTTAACATCTCGAAATGATTGTTCTATTTGCATCCTTTTAGATTAATAATTCGCCATTTGAGTTGCGTTGTAACACCCCAGGTACGTCATGTATGGACCCCGCCCTGGTTGTCAAGGATTGTATTAACATTTAAACAAAATAAAGGTTGAGATGCAGTCATGTATTCGGCCTCTGGTTAAGTGAAATACGTTCACTCGGGCCCTGATAGT
>DAIDKT010000091.1 GCA_027449905.1 Legionellales bacterium | reverse complement strand
ACAGTAAGGCAACATTTAACAGAATGGATGACAGACGAAAAGTTAAAACCTGAAAATGGCGGCTCGTACAGTAAGCTAAATGATATTCAATCACGAGCATTGGATGCCCATATTGGTAAGCGCGCCAGCAACTACATAATTTAATAATCATTCTAGATTCATCATACTCTGCATCATCAATTAGAGAAGAGAGAGCGATGAATATAGTCCCACAAATTATATCCCGCCAAGCAACAGATGCCGCGAAAGAACAGAGATGGATGGAGCATGTAACGCGTCAAAAAGAAAGTGGTCTGTCGCGAGTGGCGTATTGCCGAAAGCATCAATTAAATTATCACCAGTTTGGTTATTGGGAACGAAAGTATCGAGAAGAAGTGGCTCCATCCAAATTAGTACCCATTCAATTAAATAAGCCGAAACAGATAGCTCCAGAGACAGTGTGCACCTTGGTATTGAACAATGGGCATGAGCTAAAAATTCACGACCAGTCTTTATTGCCAATGTTGTTGTCCTTGTGGAGTTAGTCATGTTTTTATCATTTAATGCAAGCATATGGCTTTATCCGAAGCCTATCGATTTTAGGCGGCAAATTGATGGACTGGTGATGTTGATTTCCGACCATCTTCAGTTGAATCCCACATCAGGGCAAATCTTTCTTTTCAGAAACCGCCAAGCCAATAAAATAAAAATGCTTTGGTGGGAGCGCAATGGGTTTTGGCTCTGTTATAAGCGATTGGAGAAAGGGAAATTAAAATTTCCCAAGCACGATGATGCTGTTATGAGCCTTACCAATGATCAATTAAGCTGGCTGCTCTCAGGATTGGACTTCGCAAAACACACGTTGTTGCCGGAAGTATTGGCTACGAATTTCTATTAAAAACAATCTACAAAAAACGATTAAATTGTTTTTTAAATCAACGCAATGTGATATAATTTGACTCAGTAAACAGGTGCTATTTCAACATGATGTACGAAGAAAAAATAGAGCAATTAAGTAACGAAATACATGCATTAAAAGCGGAGCTTGCTCTATCTCAGACACGCTGCGAACACTATGCAGAAGCCTATGATTCTTTAAAAGCACAAATCATGGAGCTACGTCGTCACCGTTTTGGCAAGCGTTCTGAACGATATATTGACCCTGAAAATCCTCAGCTGTCTTTGTTTGAAAATAATCAAAGCATTTTTTCTCAGGCTGAGGCACGCGGTGAGCAGACCGAAGAAATGACGCCAGTGGCTGCACATACAAGAAAGAAGAATAAAAAAGCGCAAAAAGAACTGCCCCGTCGCATTGAAATCATCCCGGTATCTGATGAAGACAAACAATGTGCCTGTGGTGCATGCAAAACAGTGATTCGTTATGAAACCAAAGAACTACTGCATCACCAACCTTTTGTCATAGAAATTGTGGAGCAACGACGTGAAGTAGTTGCCTGTTCCAATGGGTGCGAGAATCAAATCGTAACCGCCGCAGCGCCCAAACAAATTCTTCCCAAAATTAAAGCAACAGAAGAGTTTTTATCATTCCTGGTGGTCAGCAAGCTGGATGACAGACAACCACTGTACCATCTGGAGCGACAACTCAGCGAACGGCATGGTATTGATTGCTCACGCCAAACCATGGCGCGCTGGCTCATTGAGTTAATGGCACCACTGCGTCCCATTTATAATCTGTTGAAAGACAGCGTGATTGATTATGATGTGGCCAGTTGTGATGCAACAACCTTACAGGTTTTACAAGAGCCCGGCAGAAAAGCAGAAACCAAATCCTATGTGTATTGCATTCGGGGTGGTCCACCGGATAAATCCGTTGTTCTTTATGACTACAACGATGTAGAGCACAAACAATTTGTTTACGACTGGTTTGTCGGGTTCGATGGCTATTTACATGTCGATGGCGATAATTTCTTTGAGCTTGTGGGCAGTAGCAATGCGCAGATTGTCAATTGCAACGCACATGCGCGCAGAAAATTTGAACCTATTGCACAATCCAATAAAGGCAAGGGCATTGCCAAAGAAGCCATGCGCTTTTTTAAAGAACTTTATAAAATAGAGCGTGAGGCTAAAAATAACCAACTGAATCCAGATCAACGTCACCAGTTACGTCAGGAAAAATCCAAACCACTCATGGACGCCTTTAATGCATGGGTTGATAAGGTCTATCCTACAACTTTGCCCCAATCACCACTTGGGAAAGCACTCAATTACTGTATTAAATATAGAGACGGCCTGATGCGATTTTTAGACGATGGACGCCTGGAAATAGATAACAATCTTACCGAACAAGAAATCAAACCCTTGGTCATTGCTCGAAAGAACTTCCTGTTTTGTGCCTCTGTCGAAGGCGCAGAGGCCTTGTGTTTGCATTTCGGCATCATCAGGACAGCCAAATTACACAATCTCGACCCTTATCATTACTATGTCATGCTGTTAAAGAACGCGCCTCTTTGCAACAGTGTTGATGATTATGAAAAACTGCTGCCTTGGAATATTGGTTTAGACTATACCCCTAAGCTGTAAATTGTAAGTCTGCGGTTCTTGGAGCGCTTACGCTTGTTTTAGCTAGATGGCGGCGTAAGGTAATATCACGAATTCCCAGTTTGCATGCGGCATCATGACGTGAGTCGCTGTCCAGGAAGATGCGATGAAGGCTGCACATGGTTTTTTGCGTAAAATCCTCCGTACTTGTATTCATCGGTTGGTCATAGGCAGTACTCCATACCCTCTGAGCACTTCGTTCATCAGGCCATAAACTTTTCATCGCCTCAAAAGTCAGCGGCTTGGTGTTGCCTTGATTATCAATGTAGCTTGTTTTACCTAGATGGCTGCGTAAGGTAGCATCAGGGGTTCCCAGTTTGCCTGCGGCTTCACTAATTGAGTTGCTGTCCAGGAAGATGCGATGAAGGCTGCGCATGGTTTTTCGCTTAAAATCCTCAGTCCTTGTATTCATCGGTTGGTCATAGGCAGCAGCCCACG
>DAIDKT010000090.1 GCA_027449905.1 Legionellales bacterium | reverse complement strand
CCAAGTGATCCAATCGTTGTACTTCAAAACGTGATGCATCCATTTCTGCCTTCCAAAAAGCAGTAATAGATCAAAATCAGAGATCTGTGTCAAGAATTTTCTTGAAAATTTAATTCAAAAAGTTACTGCGGAATGACGGGTCAACCCATTCTGCAGCGTCTTTGCGCACGCAAACGGGCATATTTTTTTACAAGTGGTGTTAACGTTCAGAGCGTTGATGAAAAAAATGCAGCGGGTACATACCGAAGGTTAGTAAATGAGGTCTATCGGGTTGTTGGCGATGATAAAAACATGCGCGAAATGAAAAGTCTAGTTAAATCATTTGGTAGCAGGCTCGAACTGAATACGCTGGATACGGTTGGATATGATTTACTTCAGTCCTTAATCCAGAACTATGATCATCCATCAAAGGAAAATCGGGTGACGGTTCAGACTAAAAAAGAAGCATATATAGACAAAGTAAAAAACTGTATGGGAGCAAATGAAACTTTTTCTCCAGCAATATTGACATTAAATAAATTTCTTCTTGAACGAAATTTAATTCAAAACCAGGATATAACCCATGTTATTTTTCCCCTTGCCGAGAAATAATCCTAGAGTCTGTTGACAATTCAGATCTCGACGTCCCGCGACGTAGGGCTTCGAAAGATGAATTGTCAACACACCCTAATGATTATCGTCTTCTTTTTCAATCCAGCAATCAATCGGACCGCCGGTCGGTATAGGCCGGGTTGGTACGGGTGTTGGGTGAAAAACTTGGTTTGATTGCTGATTATTGGAAACTTCATGCTTTATTTTTTCGCCTATCATGATGGTCTTGCTGAACGTTTTGATTAAAACATGATTTTTTAAAATGCATAATAAATCATGATCATGGATATTCTGATCCGCTTCACATTTTGCTATCAAGAATAAATTGGCATCATTGATGTCATTGAAAGAAGCAATGCATTTCTTTTCCGAGGTATCGAGACGTTGCAGGGTTACCTCGAATAAAAAAGAATCAAGATTGATAAAGTCATGGTCCATATCAGTATACTGGGCTTGACTGATGGTAATTTGCTCGGGATTATATTCGCTTATCAATTCAGAATCATGATAGAGCCTATAAATTAGTTTTGGCGCGAGCATTTTGTCAGTTGCCATTTTTTTTGTCAAAAAAATGATGGCATCAACTGCTGTGTGAAATTCAGCGATTAATTTCTCTTGGCTTCGCTGGTAGTGGACTGTCACATGATTGTTCATATATACCTATTCTACATGAACATACTGGGTTTTCGCTATCGCTTTTTAACGTTTTGTAAGCGCAAACTTTGTACACGAAAAAAATGATACTGTCTTTCCCGCGAAGGCGGGAATCTATTTTTTGTGTGGCATAATGCAGCTACCAGCATAGATCCCCGCCTTTGCGGGGACGACAAATTTCTAGCCTTTTATTTTTTGTCGTGTACAAAGAAGCGCAAATATCAAGTCGCGAAAAATCCAGTATTTTCATGTAGAATGGGTACAGTCACTCAATCGATCTGATTTTTGTTTGACTCTCCATCAATTTTTCCTGAGCAAGCTTTGCTTGTATGCGCTTTTCTTGCATTGCCGCAATAACATCCGGTGGCGCTTTGTCGGTAAATGCTGGATTGTTTAACTTTTCTTCTGCAAAGCAAATATCTTTATTTAATTTGTTTAGTTCCTTATCAATTCGAGCTAATTCAGCTTGTTTATCAATCAAGTCGGCCATCGGAATTAGTAACTCGATATTGCCGACAACGGCCGAAGCAGAAACGGGAATATTTTGGGTATCGGTTAGAAAATCAATATGGGACAATTTATTTAAAGTCAGTAATATTTTTTGATATTGCTCAATTTTTTCTTCTTGTTGTTTAGAAGCAAACCGTATCTTCAGCATGATGTATTTTGAGGGCGCAATGGCCATTTCACTGCGAATGGTCCGAATTGCTTGGATGATTTTCTTGAGCCACTCGAATTCATCTTCAATTGAGGGAACAATGTACTGCTCCTCAACCAAAGGATACTGACTTAACATGATGGTTTCTGTGTTTTCACTGCTTAATTTAATCATGCGTTGCCAGATTGCTTCAGTGATAAAGGGCGTAATGGGGTGTAGTAGTTTTAAAATGCGGTTTAAGACATGGATCAGGGTTCGGCGCGTTCCCCGTTTTATCGGAGCTAGGGCATCTTCATCATATAAAACTGTTTTAGACAATTCTAAATACCAGTCGCAATATTCGTGCCAAACAAATTCGTATAAGGTATTTGCCAATAAATCAAATCGGTACTGGGCAAAATACTGATGACAGCGCTCGATGGTTCGTTGCAGGATGGATAATATCCATTGATCCGCCGGGCTATATTGAAAAGGTCTGTCATCAAATTCTTCACCCTCTTCAACGGTGCTCAAGAGCACAAAACGAGCCGCATTCCATAATTTATTACAAAAATTGCGATGGCCTGCAACCCGTTGAATATCAAAACGAACTTGTCTGGTGTTCGATGCCAATGAACAATAGGTGAATCTTAAAGCATCTGTGCCAAAAGCGGGAATACCCTCAGGAAATTGTTTGCGAGTGGTTCTGGAAATTTGCTCACTGAGCGAGCTTAGCACTAAATTTTTGGTTCGTTTTTCAAGTAACGATTTGAGACTAATGCCTTGGATGAGATCGAGGGGATCAAGGACATTCCCCTTCGATTTAGACATTTTTTTACCGTCACTGTCGCAGATAAGACCGGTGATAATGATGTCTTTGAATGGTATTTTTCCGGTAAATTTTAGTCCCATCATGATCATGCGCGCAACCCAGAAAAAGATAATATCAAAACCAGTAAAGAGCACGCTGGTTGGATAAAACTCTTCTAATGCGGGTGTCCGCTCCGGCCAACCCAACGATGAAAACGGCCATAATGCAGAGGAAAACCAAGTGTCCAATACATCATCATCTTGCTTTAACTGAATGCTTTGATCAAGTTTATACTTAAATCGCACATCATTTTCACTGTATCCGACAAAGACATGACCATGATTATCATACCAGGCAGGAATCCGATGGCCCCACCACAACTGGCGACTAATGCACCAGTCTTCAATTTTTTCCATCCATTGAAAATACGTTTTACTCCAATTTTCAGGAACAAACCGAATTTCACCTTTGCGGACTGCTTCTATGGCTGGTTGCGCCAAGGGTTTGGTTTTAACATACCATTGATCAGTTAAAAGCGGTTCAATAATGACATTCGATTTTTCACCGCGCGGTATTTTAATCTTATAAGCTTCTGTTTTAACCAACAAATCAGCCTGCTTTAAGTCCAGAATAATTTGCTCGCGCGCGATGAAGCGATCAATTGCTTGGTATTTGATGGGTACGTTTTTATTGGTTGTTGCTTTTTTAGTAAAGATATTGATCAACGGTAAGTCATGTCTTTTACCAATTTCATGATCATTAAAATCATGTGCTGGGGTAATTTTAACACAACCGGTACCAAAATCTTTTTCAACATACTCATCAGCAATAATAGGAATGGTCCGATCGCAGAGTGGTAAATGAACCTCTTGACCAATCAAGTGCTGATATCGCGGATCCGATGGATGAACCGCCACAGCTGCGTCGCCCAATAAGGTTTCAGGACGGGTCGTGGCGACCACGAGGGATTCCTTAGAATTAACGATTGGATAGCGAATATGCCATAAAAAGCCGTCTTCTTCTTCGGTGATGACCTCTAAATCCGAAATCGCTGTGCCAAGCTTTGGGTCCCAATTGACTAAACGAGTTCCTCGGTAGATTAATCCCTCATCGTAGAGTTGAATAAAAACGCGCTGCACGGCGGCGGATAAGCCTTCGTCCATGGTAAATCGTTCACGTGACCAGTCTGGGGATGCACCCATGCGGCGCATTTGTTTGGTGATTTCTCCACCAGACTCTTCTTTCCATTCCCACACTCGATTTAAAAACGCTTGACGCGTCATGTCTCTTTTTGACAAACCTTGTTTATCTAATTGTCCTTCCACAACCAATTGCGTTGAAATACCTGCGTGATCAGTACCTGGCTGCCATAAAGTGCGCAACCCCATCATTCTTTTGTATCTTATCAATGCGTCGATCAGTGTGAGCTGGAAGCCATGTCCCATGTGTAAACTGCCGGTTACATTAGGCGGTGGCAACATGATACAAAAAGGTTTATCCTGACCTTGAGGTTCGAAATAACGATGACTTTCCCAAGTTGCATAACAGGATTCTTCGATGGCTTGGGGGGAGTATGTTTTTTCCATGGGATAACTCACGTAGATGGGAGAAAGTGACGAAGTATATCATTCTTAAAACGAGCTGTTAATCATGAGTATTGGTGCTGTTGACAATCTCGGACTCGATTTACCGCGACTGTCATGTCGAAATAAGCGAAGCGATGATTTTTGTAAAACAAAGACTATACTATGATAGCTGACAATTCATCTTATGAAGCCGCAGGACGTCGAGACCTGAATTGTCAAAAGACCCTAAGAAAATTACACACAGGTGAATTGAATGAGTAATAAATCGTTCTGTGATCATCAAAAACCAAAAGATGGGCTTAAAACAAATGAGGGTTGTCATCATGCAAAGCATGCGCTTCCCGACCAAAAAATACCAACTGCAAATTCTGACGATCCTATTATCTACACCTGCCCCATGCATTTAGAAATTCGAGAACGCGACCCAGGGCCTTGTCCCCTTTGTGGTATGGCATTAGAACCATTGGTGGTTGCTAAAAATGATACGCCAAACCCTGATTATGTTGATATGCTCCGTCGCTTTTGGGTTGCCTTGATATTGACAGTGCCTCTATTTATTTTGGAAATGAGTGGCCATATCCGCCACGTCATGCCAACCAATCTGTCCACGTGGGTACAAATGATTCTGGCAACACCTGTCGTGTTATGGAGTGGCTGGCCATTTATTCAGCGAGGGGTTAAATCACTTAAAAATCGTCATCTTAATATGTTCACGTTGGTGGCACTCGGTATTGGGGTTGCCTGGGGTTATAGCATCATGGCAACGCTGTTTCCAGGTTTGTTTCCCCCCATGTTTCGTGATGAAAATGGTGTTGTTTCAGTTTATTTTGAGGCAGCCGCTTTTATTACCACCTTGGTTTTGTTGGGCCAAGTGCTTGAATTAAAAGCACGCGAACAGACCGGAACAGCAATTCAAGCTTTGCTAAAACTAGCACCAGACCAAGCATACCGTATCACTGATCAGGATAAAATCGAGGCGTTACCCCTTGATTTAATTCGTGAAGGTGATTTGCTACGTGTACGCCCTGGGGAAAAGATACCAGTCGATGGCGAAATACAAGACGGTCATAGTTATGTTGACGAATCTATGGTCACTGGGGAGCCGATGCCAGTCAACAAGGCAACGGGTGACAAAGTTATCGGCGCTACGATCAACCAAACAGGTAGCTTTGTTATGAAGGCATTACACGTTGGTCATGACACGATGCTTTCCCGGATTATCCGCATGGTGACTGACGCTCAACGCAGTCGGGCGCCGATTCAGCGCTTGGCGGATACAGTGGCTGGTTGGTTTGTGCCAATTGTGATGCTTATTGCATTTACTACATGTATTGTATGGCTGATTTATGGCCCACCCCCGGCATTGAGTTACGGTTTGACTGCAGCCGTATCGGTGTTAATCATTGCTTGCCCTTGTGCTTTAGGTCTTGCGACACCCATGTCAATTATGGTGGGGATTGGGCAAGGCGCTCGGGAGGGGATATTGGTTAAAAATGCTGAAGCCATCGAGTTGATGGAAAAAATAAATATCTTGGTGGTAGATAAAACAGGCACGCTCACAGAAGGTCGCCCAAAACTGACAAGAATCATCACAGCAGATGGTTTTAATGAGGATGAGGTGTTGCTATTAGCTGCTAGCCTTGAGAACAATAGTGAGCATCCACTGGCACATGCCATTTTGGTTGCTGCCAAAAATAAGAATCTATCTTTGGTTCAGGTCTCAAATTTTGATGCACCGACAGGGAAAGGTGTGGTTGGGATGGTTAATAGTCGACAGGTTGCTATTGGCAATCTTCATTTGATGCGAGAACTGGGTGCCCAGAATGATGCACTATCTAGTCAAGCAGATGGGTTATGTGTTGCCGGTGCAACTGTCTTATTCCTCGCTGTGGACCATAAAATGGCCGCTATTTTCGTGGTGAAAGATCCAATTAAAGTCAGCACACACACAAGCATCATTGAATTAAAAAACCAAGGTATTCAAATTGTTATGCTGACCGGCGACAACAAAAAAACGGCGGAGGTTGTGGCAGCGGAAATCGGGATTACACAGGTGGTAGCGGATGTGATGCCAGAAGATAAAAGTCGTATTATTGGTGAATTGAAAAATAAAGGATTGATTGTTGCCATGGTTGGTGATGGCGTCAATGATGCTCCCGCACTGGCAAAAGCGGATATTGGGATAGCGATGGGAAGTGGCACTGATGTTGCAATTGAAAGCGCGGGCATTACTTTGTTGGGTGGTGACTTAAATGGTCTTGTTAAAGCCCGCTGTTTGTCGAAGGCAACTATGCGAAATATTCGGCAGAATTTATTCTTTGCTTTTATTTATAATATGTTAGGTATCCCGTTGGCAGCAGGGGTATTATATCCCATGACCGGGATGCTTTTAAACCCGATGGTCGCCTCGGTTGCCATGTCTTTGAGTTCGGTTTCAGTCATCATGAATGCATTAAGATTAAGGTGGAAGAAGTGGTAAATCTTTTTATCTAAATCGCGTAACTCCCCAGCGTCATCCTGAACGCAGTGAAGGATCAACAATGGACTTGGTTTGAGCCAAATTCGGGAGATTCTTTACTGCGTTCAGGATGACGTGGAATCAATTTGATTCAATTAAAATCAAGCTTATCCACAACCTGGGGAGTTGCTCTAAATATTATCATGTCGATGATCGGCTGCTAAATAGGTATACATGGTTGGGACAACAAATAGGGTAAAACAAGTTCCAATTAATAATCCACATGAAATAACAAGCCCAATGTCAAAGCGGCTTACAGCGCCGGCGCCGCTAGCTATTAATAACGGTAAGACGCCAAATACCATGGCCGCTGTGGTCATGAGAATGGGGCGAAGACGTACCGCGGCGGCTTCTTCAACGGCTGCTCGTCGGTCTAACTTTTTCTCCCGCTGCAAGTGATTCGCAAAGTCGACAATCAAGATACCATGTTTACTGATCAGGCCAATTAGAGTTATCAACCCCACTTGGGTGTATATATTAATGCTTGCTGCGCCTAAGTTAAGGGGGATTAATGCACCACAAATCGACATTGGCACACTGATTAAAATAATCAGCGGGTCACGGAAACTCTCATATTGGGCAGATAAGACCAAGAAAATGATAATAATTGCTAAAAAGAAGGCCAAAATCAACGTGTCGCCTTCCTGCATGAATTGTCTAGATTGGCCAGCATAATCGATAGCAAAACCTTTAGGAAACAGTTCTTTGGCTTGATTTTGCAAAAATTCAAGCCCCTGACCCAAGGTGAATCCGGGTAGCATAATGCCGATAATCGTGGCAGAGTTTAACTGTTGAAAATGAGTTTGGCCATTCGGTCCAATGGCTTGTTTGATTGAAATAATGGTAGATAAAGGGACCATGTTGTTACTCGATGTGCGCACATAGATATTGCCCAATTGTTTTGATAGAGCACGATAACGGCGATCTAATTGCGGAATTACTTTATAACTACGTCCTTTCATGTCATAAAAATTAACATAGCCACCGGACATCGCGCTATATAAACTGGTGCCGATGCTTTTCATATCTAAACCAAGATCAGCTGCTTTTGACCGATTGATTTCGATTTCAATTTCCGGATGATTATATTTGAGGGAGTTATCCATAAACATAAACAAACCGCTCTGCCTTGCGCGTGCAATCAACTTATTGGAAACATCTAATAAACTTTTGTAATCACTGGTTGATTTAATTACAAATTGAACTGGC
Source organism: Legionellales bacterium (assembly GCA_027449905.1). Classification (GTDB taxonomy): domain Bacteria; phylum Pseudomonadota; class Gammaproteobacteria; order Legionellales; family Legionellaceae; genus DAIDKT01. The sequence goes on along the minus strand of DAIDKT010000090.1, from coordinate 13,903 downwards.
GTGGCGCTTCCGCCACTGCCAGGCAGGGCGGGCGGTATCAAAGCATAAGATTTGAGTCCTGAGACCTCATCTAGTTTTTTTTGTAACGGTTTTTTTAAAGAAAATTGTGTTTTTGAGCGTTTATCCCATGGTTTCAGAACGACACCAGAGACTGGTGCGCCGCTATTTATCGTAAAAAAATGATCGGTTTGAGAAAAGCTTCGGTAAATTTTATCAAAGGATTGCGTAAAGGCTTCAATGTAATTCAGACTCGCAAACTCCGGTGCGGTACTTACCACAAAAAAGAAGCCAGCATCTTCTTCAGGCGCGGTTTCTTTGGCTGTGTGTTTGTATAAATAGGGCAAGGTCACTAAAATCACCGCAGCAAATACCAAAAAGATGGAGCGCGTATCCAATAGACTATGCAGCATTTTTTGATAACGGGTTTTTAGGGTATTAAAAAAGCGATCCAAGATTATCACAAATTTTTCTTCACCGACTTTGGATGACAATATTTTGGAACACATCATCGGCGATAGGGTCAAGGCAATCACACCGGAGATAACCACTGAACCGGCTAGCGTGAAAGCAAACTCCTTAAACAAAGTTCCTGTTAAACCGCTCATCAGGCCTATCGGGGCATAGACGGCTGCTAAGGTAATAGTCATCGCAATGATCGGGGTGCAGATCTCTTTGGCCCCGGCCATGGCTGCCTCAACCCGGTTTTGTCCTGATTCGATGTGGCGATAAATATTTTCAACCACGACAATCGCATCATCAACAACTAAGCCAATGGCCAATACAAATGCCAACAACGTGAGCAGATTGATAGAATAGCCTAAAATCATCATGAAGGTACAAACACCAATCAAAGATAATGGGATGGTGACAATCGGAATGAGCACGGAACGAATCGAACCCAAAAATAAAAAGATGACAATTACCACGATAACTGCCGCTTCAATAATCGTTAGTAACACTTCCTTGATAGAGGCACGAATATAATCCGTGGCATCATACACAATCGTACCGGTCAGCGACGGTGGAAACTGTTGCTGGATCGATGGAAATACTTGACGTACGTTTTGGATTACGGTCAGGGGGTTGGCTGTGGGTGTTGGGGTAATCGCGAGAAAAATAGCTTTTTTACCATCAAAACGAACCGACGAGTTATAGTTCTCTGATCCCAGAACGACTTGAGCAATGTCTCTTAAGCGCACAATGGCATGTTGATTGGTGCGAACGATCAGGCGGCTAAATTCTTCTTGCGTGTTGATATTGGTTTTGGCACGAATATTGATAGCAACGTATTCACCTTTCGTGCTTCCGGCTGCAGTTAAATAATTGTTATTTGCCAACACTGCAAAAACATCTGCAGGGGTCACATTCATAGCAGCCATCTTAATCGGGTTAAGAAATATCCGCATAGAATAAGTTTGTCCACCCAAAACATCAACTTGAGCTACCCCATCAACTGTTTGAAGTTGAGGTTGAACCACTCGAATCGTGTAGTCAGTAATTTGTTGAGGGGTCATTTCGGTGCTGTCTAAACTAATATACATTAAAGCGGTCGAAGTATCTGATTTTTTAATGATAATAGGTTGTTGTGCCTCCGGCGGAAGTAAATTTTTGGTTTGTTGTACCTTACTCATCACATCCGTGAAAGCGACCCGTGGATCATAGTTGAGTTTAATTGAGAGGGTGATTGTACTTAAGCCCGAGACGCTGGATGAGGTCATGTAATCAATACCCTCTGCACTCGCAACCGCTGCTTCCAGTGGTGTGGTGATAAATCCAGCAATTAAATTGGCATCGGCACCGGGATAGCTGGTGGTGACGGTAATGACTGTGTTATCCATTCGGGGAAATTGACGAATTGGTAACTTCGTTAAGGCATTGATTCCAAAAAATAATATTAATAAACTTACCACCGAGGATAATACGGGGCGTTTAATAAATAAATCGGTAAATGTCATCTTCTATTGGCCCAAGTCATCAATATTTTTAACAGGTGGCAGTTGGATATCGTTATTAATTGTCACGCGCGTGCCATCCTCTAATTTTAATTCACCAGTTGCGACGACGAGTTGGCCTGGCTCAATCCCTTGCTTGATGACGGTTACATTTCCTTGTCTATCACCGGTGGTTACAAAAACACGCTTGACAGTGAAGACATCTAGACCTTGTTTATCAGGTTCTGCTTGTTTTTCGATGATAAACACGGAGTCTCCATACATTGTGTAAGAAATTGCCGTGCTGGGTAAGACCACCACATCAGGAATGGTTGGTTGGTTGACCTCAATTGCTGCAAACATCCCGGGGATAAAACTATACTGGGTTACTTTATTGCTGGCATTGAGTTGACTGTTACACATCACAACGGTATTCCCAGTTGAGGATTGTTGTTTCAATTTGATTAAATGGGGGTGCTTGAGATCGCTCAATTCATCATTTGGGCAATTTGCGATGGTGGCCTGCACTTCAATGGTGTGCGTATTTGAATCCACTCTAGAATTGATGGCGGTAATTTTACCTGCAAAGAGCAACCCTGGATTTTGTTCAATTGAAAATAACAGACTTTGGTTTAGCGTGATCTGTTCTTGTAACTGTTCAGGCAAATAAAATTGTAAATAAATAGGATCCATTGACTGAAGTGGGACAATGCCGGTTTTTCCTGGCTCGATATATTGACCCAAATTGATTTGACGAATACCCAATACCCCTGAAAATGGTGCAGTGATGTGCTTTAGATTAATCATGGCTTGATCTCGCTCAACATTGGCTTTGGCTTCAAGCAATTGTGCTTGGGCTTGATCAACACTGGATGACGCGGTTGCATTGCGTTTTAGGAGGTCAGTTTGACGTCGAAAGTTTGTTTCTTGTAAAGCCAGATCAGCGAGGTCAAACTTTAGCTTGGCCTGATCAACCGCGTCATCTATGTCAACTAACGGACTGCCTTTTTCGATAAATTGTCCGGAATTAAAATGAATGGCGACGATTTGTCCACCAGCTTGTGAATTGACATCAACCCCATTGACTGCCACAAAATTTCCCACTGCTGAAATAGAGGGTTGCCAATTTTGATGGGTAGCCCGTACCGATGAGATTGTGACGGCGGGCGGCACATAATGGGTGAAAAAATAGTTAATCACAAAACCTTTGATCACATTGAAAGCAACGAGTCCGCCAAAAACAATTATTAAAGAGATGATCATGATTTTCATTCGTTTTTGTTTTATCATGTGCTATCCAATATAGAGTTTTTGTATCTATTCACCACAAACCTTGTCGCCCGGTGAAACGTGCTGAAAACTTACCAAGTTTTTAGGGCGTGTTGACAATTCAGATCTCGACGTCCCGCGACTTGTTCGCGGGGTCCAGCTGGATCTATCTCTGTGCAATATTGACGTGCATTGAGCAAGATCTCTGGATCTCGCGAACAAGTCGCGGGACGTAGGGCATCAGAAAATGAATTGTCAACAGACCCTAATATAAAACGTCACCCTTTAGCAACGTCATCGTGAGCTATTGTATGGTTACTGGGCTTGATTGACAAATGTTATTTTTGCAACTCCCCTGTTTGTTGCGTAAATTGTGTTCTGATTGTGTTTTGTGATAAAATCCTGCCATCTGATATTCAGGAGGTATGATGACGTTAATCAAAGCCTTGTTTGGGGCTGCTTTTTTGTTTTTTTCCACCACATTGTTTGCCGCAGATAATCACCATGTTTATCCAAATGATCAGGTCTCCAGCGCCGATTTGAAAGAAAAAAAATTAGAATGGCCAGGTTATTGTGAAATAGAAATCATCAATGACAGTTATACTGATGTGCGTGTTTATGGCATTTATGACGATGGGGTGATATTACAACCATTTAGCGTATACAGATATGAATACCCGCATTACATTTCTCTTTACTATTATGGTTATTGCCATACAGGTATGGATATTCATGTTTACACTTTGGGGGGATATCAGATCTATGCTGGTTACACCCAAGTCAATAGCATCTTGCATTTGGTACCTTATATGATGTTAGGTCAACAACAGACCATGGCCAAAATATGCAACAAGGGGAAAACATGCTAAAAAAAATCAAACAGGGGCTTGTTGTTATAATGGCTACAACCCTGATTTCATGTGGTTCAACCGCGTATCGAGAAAGTACGGGCGAATATTTTGACAGCACGGCGGTTACGACAAAAGTCAAAACCAGATTGGTCGATGCGCTTGGCAGTCAAGCGTTTGCAATCAAAGTGAAAACATATAAAAATGAAGTACAATTGAGTGGATTTGTTAATTCCGATCGGATTAAAATGCAAGCAGGTGCGGTTGCAGACAACACCGTCGGCGTCATTCGGGTGCGAAATGATTTGATTGTTAAATCAAGGATGTGATATGTATGAAAAAATGAGCACCTTGTCAACGTTTGACAAGGTACTATCGAAAGCGATGAAGGCTGAGGCATTACGCCAAGAAGATCACATCGAGTTGATTGCTTCAGAAAACTATGTCAGTCCCAGGGTGCTTGAAGCCCAAGGCTCAGTGCTCACCAATAAATATGCCGAAGGATATCCGGGTAAGCGATATTATGGTGGTTGTGAGTTTGTCGATGTTGCAGAAGAGTTGGCGATTGCTCGAGCAAAAAAATTATTTAAAGCTGATTATGTGAATGTTCAACCCCATTCAGGATCACAAGCAAACGCCGCTGCGATGATGGCATTAATCAATCCTGGGGATTTGGTTTTAGGCTTGGCTTTGCCACATGGCGGGCATTTAACTCACGGTTCTTCTGTTAATTTTTCTGGAAAAATATACAGATCGATCCAATATGGTTTGAATGCAAAAACCGGCCTCATTGACTATGATGCTATGGAAGAGCAAGCTTTGTTGCACAAACCACAGTTGATTGTTGCCGGATTTTCAGCCTACTCACAGGCGGTTGATTGGCAACGTTTTCGAGCGGTGGCTGATAAAGTTGGTGCTTATTTGCTGGCTGATATCGCGCACATTGCTGGATTGGTGGCGGTTGGTTTATCTGCTTCACCAATTCCTTACGCAGATGTGGTGACGACGACAACTCATAAAACATTACGTGGTCCGCGGGGTGGCATGATTTTAGCGCGGACCAATGAAGTGATCGAAAAAAAATTAAATTCGGCTGTTTTTCCTGGAATTCAAGGTGGACCTTTGATGCATGTCATCGCGGCTAAAGCGGTTGCTTTTCTGGAAGCGTTGCAACCTGATTTTTTAGACTACCAAAAACAAGTCTTGCTGAATGCAAAAACAATGGCCAAAACTCTGATTGACCGCGGTTATAAGATTGTATCTGGCGGCACTGAAAATCATCTCATGTTGGTTGATTTGATTGATAAAACCTTAACTGGTAAAGAAGCGGATGCGGCATTAAGTTCTGCAAATATCACGGTGAATAAAAATGCGGTACCAAATGATCCACGGTCACCATTTATCACGAGTGGGTTGCGTTTAGGCACACCGGCTGTAACCACCCGTGGGCTGGGAGTTTCAGAGATCGTGCAATTAACACACTGGATTGCGGATATCCTCGATAATCATCATGATGAAGCAACCATTGGGCGAATCAGAGACCGTGTGTTACAATTGTGTCGTGACTTTCCTGTTTATTGCGCCATTGATTCCTAATATGTATTGTCCATTTTGTCATGCCAATGATACCAAAGTCATTGATTCCAGATTGGTCGCGGAAGGTGCGCAAGTAAGACGCCGTCGACAATGTTTAGTCTGTCATGAGCGTTTTACCACCTTTGAGTCAGCCGAACTCATCATGCCGATGATTATTAAACGAGATGGTCGGCGTAAATTATTTCAAGTTGATAATATGCGAGCGGGGATGTTAAGGGCTTTAGAAAAACGCCCAGTCAGTGCCGATGCATTGGAAGAAGCGATCGTTGCAATTATGCAGAAAATCAGACGGACAGGTGAGCGTGAAATTGACTCGCGTGAAATTGGAGAATGGGTTATGGATGAATTATATCGCTTAGATCACATTGCTTATGTTCGTTTCGCTTCAGTCTATAAACGATTTCAAGATGTCAGTGAATTTAGACAAGCAATTGATCAAATGAATGATGAAGGTTAAATGTGAGTGAAATTGGTGATAAACGGCGTGCAAGAAAAATTGCATTGCAATCATTGTATCAGTGGTTAATGGCTGGTGAAGAATTATTTGAAATAGAACGACAATTTCGACTGGTGACGAATATGTTGAGGGTGGATGATGCCCATTATTGTCGACTATTATACGGTGTACCGGCACAATTGCAGCAAATTGAACAGGCGTTTTCACCTTTGTTAGATCGACCGCTCGATTCTTTAAATCCAATTGAACTCACCATTTTACGAATGTGTACTTTTGAATTATTGAATTGTTTGGAGATTCCTTATCGGGTGATTTTGGATGAGTCGGTCTCATTGGCGAAAGAATTTGGTTCGCAAGATGGACATCGTTATGTGAATGGGGTATTACATAATTTGGCCCAGCAAGTGAGGGCGATTGAAGTCAAAGGATTATGATGAAAAATTTAAAGGATGTTTTTAAAAAATACTTGAGCCAATGGCATGATTGGCAAGTAGTGGCATCGGAGAATGTAGCTTCCGCAATGCTGCAGCAAAATTTAAAAAAAGTATGGAAAGATCCGCTTTATTTTATTGCATTTGGTTTTGGCAGCGGACTTATGCGCAAAGCGCCTGGTACATGGGGGACCGTGGCTGCTGTCCCTATTTATTTGTTGATAGCCCATCTTTCTCCCCTTGTCTACCTGACCATCACGCTTTTGTGCCTTTTATTTGGCGTCATAATTTGTAATCAAGTCTCACGTGAATTGGGCATCAATGACTATAAGGGCATTGTGTGGGATGAAATTGTGGGTTATCTGCTCACCCTGTCATTTGCGCCGGTTCATTTTAGTTATATGCTGATGGGATTTATTTTGTTTCGTGTATTTGATATATGGAAACCGCAACCGATACGCTTGATTGATGAGCGGGTCAAGGGTGGGTTGGGGATCATGTTAGATGATGTACTGGCTGCAGTTCCCGCGTGGTTAATTTTACGGTTATTTATTTGGATTTTTGAGCCATGAATGCAAATCAACGTGAACTGATTAGTATGGGACTAACGGTTTCAATTGTTTCTTTAGCGGTCTTCATTATTCATCGCTTCATTCCCTCGATCATTTGGGCGGCAATTATTGCCATCGCAACGTATCCGCTTTATAAACAATGGCGTCGGGTGTTTGGTGCCCATAAAGAGTTATCGGCCTTGCTCTTTACCATGATTTTGTTGTTCTTGTTGCTGGTTCCATTGAGCTGGCTGGTGTCGGTGCTGGTGAGAGAATCGCAATTTTTTATTGGCTATATTCAGCAGATCAATCAAACGGGTGGGGTAGCTCCATCATTTTTTTCTCAGATACCGATTTGGGGCGGAGATTTGGTCCAATATTGGGACCAAAATATCGGCCAACCGGGTAATGTAAAAAATTTGTTATCTAATTTACATCTTTCTCTTACCCCGACCAGCTATTATATCAAATCGGTGGGTGGTTCTTTGTTGCACCGAGGTGTACAGGTAGGTTTTACGCTATTGACTTTATTTTTTCTGTATCGTGATGGTGATTTAATATTTATCCAGATTAATCACATTGGGAAGTACTGTTTGGGTGAGCGGTGGTTTCGATACGCAGATAAATTACCAGCCGCGTTGCGCGCGACAGTGAATGGAACCATCGCAGTTGGCGCGGGTGTTGGTTTATTGATGGGAATTTGTTATGCCTTGGTTGGATGCCCTGCACCGACTTTGATGGGCTTTATTACTGCTTTTGCCGCGATGATACCATTTGTTGTACCCCTTGCATTTGGGATTGTTGCCCTCATATTGGTCTTGAAGAGTAGTATGATAGCAGCAATTATTGTTATTGCTTGGGGCACGATTGTTATGTTTGTTGCCGATCATTTCATCAAGCCGGTTTTGATTGGTGGGGCGATTCAACTACCATTTTTGGCCGTCCTTTTTGGTATTCTAGGTGGAGTAGAGACCTTGGGTCTTCTCGGATTATTTGTTGGCCCGATGATCATGGTTTTGTTTGTTACCTTATGGTATGAGTCACAAGGTATTGAACATGATCGACATGATAAATGTCGATATGGTCATGCATAATCAAATGTATAATGTCACTAAAGTTATTGCCGGGCTGCAAAACTTCAGGGACGTTGTCTATTCTCTAAGGAGATATTTTGGAACATATTCATGGTACAACCATCCTTTCTGTCAGGAGAGGTAATAAAGTCGTGATTGGTGGTGATGGTCAGGCAACCCAGGGGGCCACCGTCATGAAAAGCAATGTTCGTAAGGTGAGACGACTTTACAAAGATAAAGTAATTGCAGGATTTGCTGGCGGCACAGCCGATGCCTTTACCTTGTTTGAACGATTCGAGACAAAATTAGAAATGCACCAGGGAAACTTGGTTCGCGCGGCGGTGGAGTTAGCTAAAGATTGGCGAACTGATCGCATTCTTCGCCGATTGGAGGCGTTATTAGCAGTTGCTGATAGCAAAGCGTCATTAATCATTACCGGCAACGGAGATGTCATTGAGCCTGAGTATGGGTTAATGGCCATTGGTTCTGGCGGCCCTTATGCCCAAGCCGCAGCCAGGGCGCTGCTCGATAATACCAAATTAGGAGCAGAAGCGATTGTACGCAAGAGTTTGAATATTGCAGGCGATATTTGTATTTATTCGAACCATCATTTAACCATTGAAGAATTGGATAGTGAAAGTGAATAAATCAAAAAACATGATGACGCCACGAGAGATTGTGGAAGAATTAGATAAACATATTATTGGTCAATATGATGCAAAAAGAGCGGTTGCAATTGCCTTACGCAATCGCTGGCGACGCATGCAAATCCACGATGTTGCCTTGCGCGATGAAATTTTACCGAAAAACATTTTAATGATCGGTCCAACTGGTGTGGGTAAAACTGAAATTTCACGACGATTAGCCAAATTAGTTGAGGCCCCTTTTTTAAAGGTCGAAGCGACCAAATTCACGGAAATTGGTTATGTTGGGCGAGATGTTGACTCTATTATTCGTGATTTAGCCGACATTGCCATTAAGCAAGAGCGCGAATTGGCCATTCGTAAAGTCCGACATCCAGCTGAAGAAGCAGCAGAAGATCGAATTTTAGATATTTTATTACCCCCTGTTCGAGGCAATTTGGACCAGCATGAAAAAGACAGTTCAACCCGCCAACTATTTCGCAAACAATTGCGCGAGGGCTTGCTGGATGAACAAGAAATTGAAATAGAAGTTCCAGTTACAAACGTTGGTGTTGAAATCATGGCACCACCGGGTATGGAAGAAATGACCAGCCAACTCCAATCGATGTTTCAGCAAGTTGGATCTGGTCGGACTAAAACCAGAAAAATGCCAATTAAAAAAGCACTCAAAATTTTATCTGATGAAGAAGCTTCAAAATTAATTAACGAAGATGACATTAAAACACATGCAATTGAGAGCGTAGAGCAAAACGGAATCGTATTTATCGATGAAATTGACAAAGTTGCCAAACGCTCTGACCACGGGGCTGATGTGTCGCGCGAGGGTGTTCAGCGTGATTTGTTGCCTTTATTGGAAGGATCAACGATTTCAACCAAATACGGTGTGATTAGAACAGATCATATTTTATTCATTGCCTCTGGTGCGTTTCAGGTCGCCAAGCCGTCCGATTTAATTGCTGAGCTACAGGGTCGATTACCCATTCGCGTAGAATTAACCGCGCTGTCCGCCGATGATTTTATTCGGATCTTAACTGAACCTTTTGCTTCATTAACCGAGCAATATATCGCATTGATGGAAACAGAAGGGCTTAAATTATCGTTTGATGAATCAGGTATTCGGCGTATTGCCGAAGTTGCATGGCAAGTAAATGAGCGAACGGAAAATATTGGTGCGCGTCGTTTATACACGGTGATGGAGCGGTTGCTTGAAGTGATTTCTTTTGAGGCCACTGATCGATCGGGTGAACAAGTGTTGATTAATATCGAATATGTCAATAACCATTTAGGCAAGCTCATTGCCGACGAGGATTTAACTCGGTATATCTTATAGTTTGTATTTTATCTTAAGCGCCCCGCGAATAAAAGTCGCGGGGAAAAGGGTTTCAAGAGAGGTTGTTGGGTTGTGGGAAATGAGCTTGTATTTGAATGGCTACTGGTAAATGTGTTGTGGAAAGTATCTGAGCAGTTGTATCGATAGGTCCGCTCTCTATGTCTCTTTCACTAAAAAAACCATGAGGATTGGTTACTGGTGTTTGCTGATTTTGGCATTTGTGACCAATTGAGTGGATGATGACGCCTAATATCAATAAACCAGAGGCAGCGCCCCAGGCTGATAAAAATCCATTGCAAATATCGGGGTGTTTATAATACGCAGCTACGCCTGCTGTGATGCCGATGGATGGTGCGGTTGCTAATAACATGACTAATGATTGTTGGTATAATGCCAGATCACCAAAATCTTGCAGTGCATTCAGATTTATAAACTCTTGATTGCTTCTGCTTCCCCTTGCGCTACCTAAAAGATAGCCTGTCAAGAATGGATGCGGGTCGTTGTTTCGTCTATTTGAGTTGTTGCCAGAAAGTGCTGCCATCAAGATAATCACGTCTAATGTCACTGAGGCTGATATAGCCAACAGAAAAAGGGACAACATCCCAACACGAGCTGTTCCTGTCCCGATGTCTTTTATGCTTGGGCAAGTCATCTGGTTTTCATCCGATGTTATGATAGTGGGATCGGTGTTTGCTGTTGCGGAGCTGAGAACGGCTGTATCGGGAATTGAGTTAGTGGTTGATGTTTTCATTTTTGTTCCTTATGAAAGGGGTGTAACTCTTAAACCCAGCATGTTTTTCCTCTGTGTTAGAGCCGCACCATGATGCACGTGAAATTTCAAATATGATAACACCAAACGCTCTAGTTGTCGAATAATTAGATCTGTAGTTTTTTATTTGATCAAAAAAAGGGAAAAGTCTTTGTACACGACAAAAATGATACTGTCTTTCCCGCGAAGGCGGGAATCTATTGTGAATTTGGTATGAGGCCAATAGCAGCATGGATCCCCGCCTGCGCGGGGACGACAAATTTTTAGCCTTTTATTTTTGTCGTGTATAAAGGGGAAAAGTAACATTACCCCAGGTAAGTCATCATGAACGCAGGGAAGTTGATCTCCAATTAACTTGGACTGTCGCGACTTAAAATGGGCTAAATCCGAGTATTGGTTAACAACCTTACTTGTTTACAAATGATGTTGATGGCTCGATCAACATCGGATTCAGTTGTGAAACGCCCCAAGGATAAGCGGATGGACGCCTGGGCTAACTCGGGGGTTATACCGATGGCTTGTAAAACATGAGATGGTTGATGGCTTGCCGCAGCGCAAGCAGATGTCGAGGAGATTGCTAGTTCGTGGAGCGCTGGTATCAACAAAGCGCCATCGATACCTCGGATGCTAAAATTTAGATTGCCGGCAATCCGGTGTTCTTGACTGCCATTCAATTGCACACCACGTTCTTGGCAAATGCCGTTCCACAGTTTATTTCGAAGTTTCAATAACGACGCTTGTTCTTCAACGCGGATGGTTTCGCTCAGGGCAAATGCTTCCCCCATGCCAACAATTTGATGAGGGGCTAAGGTTCCAGAGCGCAAGCCACCTTCCTGATTACCACCAAAACTTTGCGTTTGTAGACGGATACGTGGTTGATTTCTAACATATAATGCCCCAATTCCTTTGGGACCATAATTTTTATGCCCGGAAAAAGACATCAAACTGACAGCTAAATCCTGTAGATGAATGCCCAGTTTACCAGCACTTTGTGCGGCATCAACGTGAAAAACAATGCCTTTATTTTTTAATAACTCGCCAATAGCCGCAACATCTTGAATGACCCCAATCTCATTATTCACATGCATGATGGATACCAAAATGGTATCGTGACGCAGGGCCTCTGCCAGTGTTGATAAATTTAATAAACCATCTGCTTGAGGTGCTATATAAGATACCGAAAATCCTTCTCGTTCTAACTGCCGAAAGCTATCTAATACCGCCGCGTGTTCGGTTGTCATGGTGATGAGGTGGCGGCCTTTGCGTTGATAAAAACGAGCGGCACCAAGAATCGCAAGATTGTTAGATTCCGTGGCGCCGGAAGTGAAGACAATCTCACGGGTATCTGCGCCGACTGCCGTCGCAATTTGGGAACGTGCGTGTTCGACGGCGAGGGCTGCGTCTTGTCCATAATGATGTTGGATGGATGCTGGATTCCCGAAATTTGCGTCGGGTCCCATGCAAGCAATCATCCGCGGGATAACACGCGGATCAATGGGTGTTGTTGCCATGTAATCAAGATAAATGGGTCGTGTGGTCATGATGCAGATTTTTTTGAATTTGTGTCAGTATACCGCGTAATATGTTAATTTCCATTGTCTCGAGCTGCGATCGATTAAACAGACGTCTTAATCGTTGCAACAATCGTTTGGGATTGGATGGTTTTAAAAAATCAATGGCAACCAGCACGTTGGTCAAATGATCATAAAATCGTTCAATATCATCTGTCGTGGCTAATGTGTCTTCTCGGGTGTGGACGGTTGTTGGGGGAGAAAGGAGCTTCATTCGAATTTCATATGCTAAAATTTGCACTGCTTGCGCTAAATTAAGAGAACTAAATTCCGGGTTACTGGGAATGTGAACATGATAATGTGCTTGCAATAGTTCCTCGTTGGTTAAGCCCGCATGTTCGCGCCCAAATACCACTGCAATTTCAGTCTCATCTGCTTGCTTGCTGATCAGTTTGCCGCAAGCAGCGGGTGATAAACCTGGCAACGCAATATCTCTGGGTCTGGCGCTGGTTGCAAAGACCAGTTGGCAGCCAGCAAGTGCTTGGGGTAACGAATCAACAATCACTGCATCTCTTAACACATCAAATGCACCAGAGGCCAGCTCATGGGCTTTGCGATAAGGCGATAAATTGGGATTGACCAAATACAATCGCTGAATCCCCATTGTTTTCATGGCGCGAGCGGTTGACCCAATATTTCCGGGGTGCGTGGTTGCAACCAGCACCACGCGAATGGATTGAAAATTCATGTCTGGTTATATATTCCCTGGTGATGGTGGCTTCATAGCTTCTTCCAATTTATCCAGCACGCCCTGCTTATCTGAGGATTTTGATTTATTTTGAACCAATAGAATTTGTTCGCCTATTTTGGTTCTTTCCGATGTGAAAAATCGTTCATAATGCTTTTGGTAACTGTCAGGAGACGCAAATACTTTGCGCGCTAATAAACCCATCATCCCGCGCAGCGCCATTAAAAATGGGGACACGTAATCTTTCCATATATCGGGAGGGAAGGTTTTAGGGTCTAGGGTCTGTATAAGCTCTGTATAACTACGGTTTAATTTTACAAACTCATTTCTACATTCCTCGTCAGTCATTATCGGTTGCTCAAAGATCTTATGTTTAAAATTTACATATTCGGTCCAAAATTTATTGACTTTAGTCTTAGTCCATTTAGACTGGCACAGAGGGGTATACAAATCTAACAGGCTTGCATATTGCCCCCAAATGTCATAGTTGGATAGTGATGTATCATAGCTCTCATAGTCCTTCTTCTTTATACCATGCTCCGTGTTGTGTAGTATCATGTCAATTCGGAGTTTAAATCTGCATTTCAGGACAATTGAGTAATCCTGGTCTAGGGCGTGTCCTCAATTTAAAGCCATTAATTGAGCAGATTTGTCGATTTGTAAATTCTTTTTGTTCATCATTACACCAACCATCCATTTTGATTTAATTTAAATCAAAAGTAACAATTAAAATCCTGTAGACTTT